>CAYMYV010000023.1:0-16089 GCA_964394775.1 uncultured Lachnobacterium sp.
ACCCCATTCGATTGGACGACAGTTGATTGGTGTTGCAAATGTGTTGTCAACGATAAGTGGAACACCATGCGCATGTGCAACATTTGCAAAGCGCTCAATATCAAATACGATAAGTGCCGGATTTGCAATTGTTTCACCAAATACAGCCTTTGTATTCTCCTGAAATGCAGCTTCTAATTCTTCATCTGAGCAATCCTGGTCAACAAATGTAAATTCAATTCCCATACGCTTCATAGTTACTGCAAACAAATTGTATGTACCACCATAAATGGTTGAAGAACATACCACATGATCTCCTGCTCCGCAAAGATTAAAAATCGAGAAAAATGATGCAGCCTGACCAGAGGAAGTGAGCATTGCTGCACTACCACCTTCTAATGCACAGATTTTTGCTGCCACATAATCATTCGTAGGGTTCTGAAGTCTTGAGTAAAAATATCCGCTTGCCTCAAGATCAAATAATTTGCCCATATCTTCACTTGTATCATATTTGAAGGTTGTGCTCTGCACAATTGGAATCATACGCGATTCGCCATTCTTTGGTTCATATCCTGCCTGGATACACATGGTTTCTCTTTTCATTGTAGTTCTCCTAACATCATTTTACTTTTGATACTATATTCTTTTGTATGAAAATGCGTTACATATTCAGATGAAATAAATACTAGCACTTTCCTATCAATTTCACAAGATTATTTGTTTCAAAATATAACAATTTCTAACGGACCTTATGGAAATTCATTTCTATACATTCACTTCCCCAGCCAAAACACGTTTATAGTCCTCATAATTTTTCTTAAGAAGCGTCGGCGTATCCAGTCCATAAGGACATTTGCTTTTACATTTTCCGCAATCTAAGCAGCCTTCAATCTTCTTCATCTTCGCCTGTCCCTCTTCGTTTAGCTGAAGCTCTGATGGTGAACGACGAAGTAAAAGGCTCATTCTGGCACAGTTATTAATCTCAATTCCTGCCGGGCATGGCATACAATAGCCACAGCCACGACAGAATTCACCGCTTAATTCTGCCCGCTCCTTTTCAATATAAGCCTTTCTCTCCTCTGTCATGGTTGGCGGATTATCTATATACGATATAAACTCATCCAGCTCATACTCTCTTTGCACGCCCCAGATTGGAAGCACATTCTCAAACTGCGCCTCAAATGCATACGCTGCAGCAGAATCCGTAATCAAGCCGCCGGACAGTGCTTTCATGGCGATAAATCCCATATTGGCTTCCTCACATTTGTCCACCAGAGCCAATTCCTGTTCTGTGGCTAAATAGCATAATGGAAACTGTAAGGTCTCATACAAACCGGAAGCAATTGCCTCTTCTGCCACAGATAAACGGTGATTCGTAATCCCAATATGGCGAATCTTCCCCTGCGCCTTAGCCTCCAGCATTGCTTCATAGATTCCTGTCCCATCCCCCGGCTTTGGGCAAAAGGAAGGGTTATGAAATTGATAAATATCAACATAATCGGTGCGCAGATTACGAAGAGAGGTCTCCAAATCCTTCCAAAAAGCCTCAACTGTTACAGCAGCCGTTTTGGTCGCAATATAGACCTTCTCACGCATCCCTTCAAAGGCTTCTCCCAGCTTTTCCTCACTATCAGTATAAAAACGCGCTGTATCGAAGAAGGTTATTCCGGCATCAAAAGCCTTTTTTGCAAGATAAATTGCATCCACAGTTGAAATTCTTTGAATTGGCAACGCTCCAAATCCATTTTTATTGACGGTAATTCCAGTACTTCCCAAGGTTACAAGTTCCATATTTATTCTCCTCTTTTCATGCGAGAGACATACGTATCCCTATGCCGCATCAACCGATTCTCGCTTTTTCGTACGTATAAACAAAATTCCAAGCAGCATCACCACCGGAAACAGAATTGCCACACAAAGCCCTGACTTCAAATTTCCCCCTGTCGCATTTGCCACAAACCCAACAACGGAGGGACCGGAAGAACATCCCACATCACCGGCTAATGCCATAAACGCATACATCGCCGTTCCGCCTGCCGGAAGCTTCATCGCAGCAATACTAAAGGTTCCCGGCCAGAAAATCCCCACCGAAAAACCACACAAAGCACATGCTGCCAGCCCCATATAAGGATTATCCGACACAATTGCCACGAGATAACAAGCGATACAAAGCATGGCACTTCCCATCATCATTTTTTTGAGTGGAATATAGTCGCTATATTTTCCATATAGAGCCCGCGCCGTTCCCATAAAAATCGCAAATGCACAGGTTCCTGCCAAATCACCAACCGTCTTAGATACATAAAGTGCCGATTCCGCAAAGGCAGATACCCACTGGCTCATGGCCTGCTCGCCGGCTCCGGCGCAAATCATCAGCACAAGCATAAGCCAGAACACCTTCTGCTTTAACAAGTCCTTAATCGAAAGAACCTCATGCTCCGCCGCAATCGGATAAATCGGCACCAGCGCAAAATAAACAATATTAAAGATTGGAACCAGTGCCCATATACAAGCCAGCCATTTCCAATGACTGATTCCCACAAAATGGAAAAAAGCAGTAGACAAAAGCACTACTGCCACATGTCCCCAACAGTAAAAGGAATGAAGAAGGCTCATCGCCGCTTCCTTCTTCCCTGTAGGACAAGCTTCCACGATTGGACTAATCAATACTTCAATAATACCGCCGCCAATGGCATACAGCACAACAGACACCATAATTCCGGCATACGCATTTCCCAAAAGACTTGGGAAGACAGCCAGACCAATAAGTCCAAGTGCCGCCGCAACATGGGCTAGTATCACTGCACGACGATACCCAATAATATCTATGTATTTTGCAGAAAAGAAATCCACGATTAACTGAACTGCAAAATTCACCGTAGTAATCAGCGTAATCTTATCCAGCGTCAAATCATAATCCGATGCCAGGGTCAAAAACAACAGTGGCACAAAGTTATTCACAATGGCCTGTGTGATGTATCCGACATAACTGGCATAAATGGTATGCTCATAGCCGGATTTAATTTTCTGTAACATCTTCTACAATAACTCCTTCACATTGCCTTGCCAAACCTACGCACTTAATGCTACGCGTTCCACTCGACATCCTCGCAATTCGTATCCTTAATGATATAGTGCGGACGGCGTTTTACCTCCATATAGGTCTTCGAAATATACTGTCCCATCATGCCCATCACAAAAAGCTGCACTCCACCAAGAAACGTAATAATACATACCAGTGATGGCCAGCCAGCCACTTCATCACCAAAAATGAGCGCACGTACCACAACAAAAATAAGTGCTAATGCAGATAATGCCGTAAGCCCCATTCCCATATAAGAGGCCATATGAATTGGCGTATTGGAAAAGCTGATAATACCTTCAACAGAATAACGCAAAAGCTTCCAGAAGTTCCACTTTGTCTCTCCCGCAGAACGCTCTACGTTTTCAAATTCTACCCATTTTGTCTCATAGCCAACCCATGCAAAGATTCCTTTAGAGAAACGATTATACTCCTGTAATGACACAATACTGTCCACCATTGGTCTGCTCATTACACGATAATCACGAGCGCCATCCACAATATCAATATCCGTCATATGACGCATCATTTTATAAAAGGTTCTGGCAAAAAAGCTGCGAATTACAGGCTCACCCTTACGGGTCACACGTCTGGTTCCTGCATTATCGTATTCCCCGGACTCTACATACCCTACCAGCTCCGGAAGCAGTGCCGGTGGATCCTGCATATCTGCATCCATTGTGGCTACCAAATCACCCTTGGCATTCTTAAGTCCCGCATATAATGCCGGCTCTTTTCCAAAGTTGCGGGAAAAGGATACATATTTCACTCTTGCGTCCTGCGAAGCCATTTCTTTTAACATCGGAAGCGTCTTATCCTTTGAGCCGTCATTTACAAACAGATATTCAAAATCATAATCTGTCATCTCGGCTGTTACCCTGTTTAATTCCTTATACAAGATTGGAAGTGTTGGTTCCTCGTTGTAGCATGGAACCACAATACTAATTAATTTCTTGCTCACTGCTATCCCCTACCAATTCCTTATTTTCTTCTGCGGTCTCTGTTTCTTCCAATTCATCGACAACATCAATTTTATCCGCTTCGTCTATGACTTCAGCTTCGTCAAGCACTTCAGCTTCATCTATCACTTCCGCTTCGTCCATCACGTCAGCTTCATCTATCACTTCAGCTTCGTCCAGCACGTCAGCTTCATCTATCACTTCCGCTTCGTCCAGCACGTCCTCTTCGTCTATCTCATCCTCGTTGTCTAGCACATCTGCCTCTACAACCACCGCACGACGTCCTGCCAGCTTCTTACGCACTACTGTCGTAACCACAAACAACGCCACACATGTCACACTAATTACAGCTCCGAGTGCCAGACCCGGACTCATATAACGAAGCTCAATCGTATGATGTCCCTCTGTCAGATGCGTACTAATAAAGGTATTCTTAAAATACTCAATCTCTGTTTCCACACCATCCACATACAGTGTCCAGCCAGACTCATCCGGGATAGAGAAGATAAGTCTTCCCTCTTCTTCCACATCGATATAACCCTTAATCAGAGTATCTGTATATTCCTCTGTCACCATGGTCTGCTGTGATAAGGTATCATACGCCTGATTTACTGCATCCATATTCATCTTGTACAGATAGAATTCTACTTCTTCACTGGCTGAATTTGTAATGGTTACAACATCACCCTTCTTACACTCGCCAATCTCAAAGAGATAGTTGTGAGTTGTCTTGCTGTAACGGGTGATTGCACCATTATTAATGCGAATATTCAAGTTGCTCGCATCACAGCCCTGATGACGCACATAAAAAATACCGTCGCTCAATATGTTAATGGTTGTTTTTCCTTCTTCCACCACAATATCCGGATTACTGATACGAACCAGCATATAATCCTCTGCACCTAAAGCTGTTGCCAAAGAATTTATCTGATTAATCTTATTTCCCTGGTCATTATTCCAATTCTCAACTGCCTCCTCGGTCATCATAAATCCCAAAGGCAGACAATATTTATTTTCGTACAAATAATATTTCCCTGACTGCCCAACCAGGGTGCGAAGTGAATTTTCTCCTTCTGCATTGTCGGAAAGCATATATTTTACAGAAAGCATAGACGAGATTACCGGCGTTGCACCATTATAGCAATAATAATTTTTACCGCCTTCCATATATACCTTCTGGAAGAATCTGCTCACATCAATATTCATCAGCGATGAAAAAATCGTGGCTGATGGATAACCATATAAGCTGTCATCATTCTTCGTCTTACGCTCCGTATCTTCGATACGATAGAAAATCTTCTCGCCTTCACCGGCTTCTGCCAAAGCATCTGCTTCTGCCATCTCAATCAGCACATCATAATCATCCATTTTTGCCAGATATGAGGTTCTGCTGAGTGAATAAAAACCGGTGACTGCCATATTCATAATGATTTCTGCCATAGCCAGTGTAAAAGCAAAAGCACGAATAATTGGTCTCATTTTTTTGCCTGACATGCGCTTTAATACAAAACACATCATATATGCAATAAGGAACACTTCCGTAATCATAAACGAATACGATTCCGTAATCGCTGTATTGGTTCTTTGCAAGCTGAGTATCAGCACTCCAATGCACAAGGCTGCTGCTACAATTGCATGCCATACTTCATTGCCCTTTCGCTTCCGATAGGTCTCAAAGCCGATTACAAGCATCACAAAAATAAATAGGAATGACTGTCTGCCTGGCAAAGATGTTGGGAAACGAAATCCATGCCAGATAAAATCCAGATAATTATTTGCAAAGCTTACAATAAAGAACGCCAAAAGCAACAAACGCGGAACCTTTTTCTGCCACTTAATGCGCTTATTAAATACATACATTACTACCAAAAGCAATGTAAACGCACCGCAATAAATATTTGGCCAGTGACTATTTCCCTCATAAGGAGTTGCAGTTGTACACAGACGTCCCAGCTCCTCAATAATGCTAAAATACCATTCCATAGTCTCCGGCAGGTTTGATTCCGAACCGCTATAGCTTAAAATAATGGCCTCTGGAATCAGAAGTATCGCACCCGTACCACCTGCAAGCAGAGAATACCATGCAAAATTCAAGCACGCTTTGATTTTCCCTTTTTTTTGTTCAAAGAACAGAATAACAAAATACAGCACAAGGAAAATGCAAATAATCATGGAGATATAGAAGTTGGAAAGAATAGAAATCGCCAGGGTCACATAATACAGCATTGGTTTATTCTGTTTAACCAGACGCTCCAGTCCCAGAATAATCAGTGGTGTAAGGGCGATACAATCCATCCACATAACATTCCAGCTATAGGTTGCCACAAACCCGGAAAATGCATAGGCTGTAGAGAATACAAGCGCCGGCATAACCGTAAGCAGATGATATTTGCCATCTTTACCAATTAACTGGAAATGCTCCTTCAGATAAAGGAAGAAAAATAATCCGGCCAACGCAATCTTAATCCATGTGGTAAATGTCATAAATTCAATTACAAGTCCCTCCGGACATAAGATTAACAGCCAGTTCATAGGACTCGCCAGATAATATGCATATAACGCCACAAAATCAGAGCCTAAGCCTAAATTCCACGAATACAGAAGGCTTCCTCCACTGGTAAGCTTTTCCCGAAATTCTATGAAAAATGGGCAATACTGATGATATGCATCCATATGAAGGATACAATTATCACCGAATGGATACATTCCATTTCCAAGACATATAAAAAAGCTTGCCACAAACGGAATCATAAATGCCAAAAATGGCCAAATCCAATTTTTTTCTAATACTTTTTTCAACTTTTCCATCATTACTCTTCCTGATAATCAAACATAAAATAATACTGTAGCTTCTGATAAGTTTCCTTATACTCTTCTACTCGTTTTTCTGCCTCTTTCGTTCCATCATTTGACTGTAAAACTGCTTCATATTCCAAAAGGAAATTCTGATATGCTGTGGTTTCCATGTTGGCAAGCTCTAATACATTTGCCGCAAGGAAACTAATATCCATATCTACACCACTCGCCTCATCAATATCGTAGTTCGCCCAGATTATATACGGAACCTGATAACGAAGAAGTGCCTGTTCTTCTGTCAAATTCGAAGGATTGATTCCGTTCAAACGGAAAATCTGATTTGCAATATAATCACTTGGCTGATGATCGCCATAGAACACAATAATGACTTTTTCCTCTTCCTCACTAAAGTATTCTAGCAAACGCTGAAACTGCTTATCACTTTCCTTAATCAACGACAGATACTGCTTCAGGCCATAATTGCTTGAGCCCTCTACCACCAGGTCCGGAGTATAATTCTCATGCTCACCGGAATAGCTTCCGTGATTCTGCATCGTCACCTCAAAAATGAACTCCGGCTGTCCCTCCTGTCGGTTCTCATAGACCTCAATAATCTTGTCATAAGCTGATTTGTCGCTCACATAATCTCTAATATATACACGAGGAGAAAAATCCTTCACAAAATAACTCGTATTAAATCCAATCCAAGGATATACCTCATCTCGGCACCATCCGGTTGCATTGTATGGATGCATTCCGGTGGTATTATACCCCATGCCACGTAGCTGACTTGCCAGCGATGGCAGCTCACCCTTAATGTACTGCTGATACGGAATACTTCCTACCGGGAAAAAGTCCATCGTGTGTCCGGTCAAGAACTCGAACTCGGAGTTCGCTGTATTTCCACCACATACTGATACCGTAAGATTTCCTGTAATGGTATTCTCATTGCCCTGCTGAAGACTATGAATATAAGGCATATAATCTTCATTTGTTGGCACCTCGCCCAACACCGCCAAATCGGAAAAAGCCTCATTCATAATCACAATAATATGCGGCAGCTCTTCCGTTTCACCTGTCGAACCTGCTCTCTCATAGGATGCCAGAATTTCTTCTGCCTTCTTTGCGCTATATCCGCTTGGTTTCTCCACATAGACATATGCCAGGTCCATCGCGAAGGTCACCGCCATTCCGTTTACCTTTGTCATATAAGCCGGCGTAAACAAGTATGGATACAGGTTACTTGAGGTCTGAAAGTCCTCATCCCACAATAAATTCACAAACGTTCCCAATAACAATGACACACACACCACCGGAATCACACGAAGGGTAATTCCATATGGGAACTTCAAATCAATCAGCCGCACCAGCACAAATATGAAGATAAAGCACAAGGAAACTCCTATGAGATTTGCCGTTGGTGTAAAATCATAATTTCCTGCCACGCTGGCAGCTGTTTTAATCGAAAAAATATCCCATGGAACAAATGGCGTAGAACGAAACTCCATAACATAATGATTCACCAGTCCATAAGCAAATGCAATTCCTGTCACAATGCGAAGTGCAATCTTACCTGAGCCGGAAATAAAAAACAAAATCCAGGCAATAAGCTCAAATAACAAAATGTTATATAGCTGTGCCGTTGGTCTTACCTCTTCAAATGCATTATGTTCATATGCTTCCATCAAATAAAACAGCATAATTGGTACAATCGAAAAAAGCACCACATCAATTACCGTCTTAATAATATTCTTTACCTTATCTGTCATCTTAGTAATTCTCCTTACTTCTGCCTCCGTAAAATGCATAAAAAAAAGACAGAATACACTAGAATAAATTCTACCACATCTGTCCTTATTTTCAAAACAAAATATGTAAAAAAAGGAATAATTCCTACTAGTAATTGGATAAAACCAATCTTTTACGATACATCGTGTCTATTTGGTCAATCACACGTCTCGCCTGACCATATCTGTGAGGGTTAATCGTAATCACCCACATCTGCTCTGCACCATTGTACTGCTCCCTCTTAAAAAACGGTATTCTCTTACAATTCTTCGTAAAAGGAATACTCGCATCCAGCAGTGCCTGCACTGTCTGATTTCCTGCTTTGTTATTCGTTGTTCTGCACAACTCGATATCATTCCCTGTAAATTTGCCCAATTTCTTCGCTGCCATACTAACTTCTCCTACTTCGACCTAACCTTCACCGTAATCTGCTTTCCTAAGCCATCTGCCACCTTGACCAGAAAATCCAGACTCGGATTATAGCGCCCGCTCTCTAAGCGGGATATGTTGGATTTCTTCGTGCCCACCAACTCTGCCAGATGCTCCTGCGTCATGCCCTCCGCCTTGCGGACCTCCTTTAACTGACGCACCACCTCTTCTCTGGGCGATGTATTCTTATTCACTACCTGCTTCTCCTATTTCCCACACCTTTTCTCATACAAGCCGCATAATATACATCTCTATCAGATGATAAAAATTGTCATATTATGTCGAAAAATGCGAATCGTCTGTTTAAAAGTTATCATATACGATAACTTTTGTCAACAAAAAAGCCTTTTGAAAAATCTGCTTTTTCACATCTTTTTCAAAAGGCTTTGCTTCATCTTACTTTCTCTCTGTATGATGTGCATGTTTCACATCATACATCTTCGCATCTGCGTCATTGATGTAATCTGCTAAGCTTCTCTTCGGATTGCTGGCAACCACATATCCAATACTAGCTACAATATCAAATCCAAGATTTAATGCATTCGATACCTTTGCAATATGAGCCATCACACGCCCGATAATACTCTCTGCTTCCTCCTCGGTTACATTTGGCACAAGCGCAACAAACTCATCTCCACCATATCGAATTACAATGCTACCCTCAGGAACCTGCCCAGATGCAGCAATTGCTATGGTTTTGATTGCAACATTACCCGCATCATGACCAAATGTATCATTGATGTATTTCAGTCTATCCACATCAAGGAACATAACCATTAAACTCTGATGATTGTCCATACACTTATTAAACATCGGCACTGCATAACGATTATACGCCATACGATTGTAAAGACCGGTCAGCGAATCTAACACATACAGCTGTGATAGCTCTTCGTTCAAATTGCTAAGCATCAGACGATGATACATGTTTTCCATAGACTCTAACAGCACGTTTAAAATCTCAAAAATCAACTGGCTGTCCAGCATATAATCACAATTCTTAAATACCAGATATCCTACTTCCTGGTCACGGAAATGAAGAGGCGAAAATACATAGATATCCTCTTTCCTAGGAACATCGACACCCGGCAATAGCTGTGATTCCTTTGCCACCATATTGGATACCACCTGTCCGTTTACATAAGCCATGGCAACTACCATCTCATCCGGATATCCCACAATACGCTTTGGAACCTCACCCTGTACAGTAGCATTCACATAATCCTGACAGTTGGCAATCTCGTCATTCACCATCATATAGATAGCATCACATTTTAATCGGTCCAAATGCTTTGGAAGGCGCTTGCTCATTTCCCCAAAGGACTGACACTCTAACAGCTCACGCTTTAACTCCATCATAGCGCTGTCCATACGCACATCTCGATCCTCATTCATGATGTGGTCTTCTACATATTTTCCCAGATTCACCGTCGTCTTAGACTGACAACCGCAGCTATCCTGGAAAATATGTGTCACTTTGGCATATGTAGCAGTAACATCTGTCTCTCCGTTCCAAATACGATGCATTAACTCCATGGCTTTTTGTGCGATTTCCCCACGCTCAAAACCGGCCGTTGTAATTTTAGGCTCATAATAAGAGGCCTTGTCCAAATTATCAAACCCTGTTACTATCAAATCCTCCGGAACACGGTAGCCTTTTTCTTTCGCAACATTGCAAAGACCTACCGCAATATTATCGTTCGCACATATAAAGGCTTGTGGCATATTTCCCTTGTTCAAGAAGTAATCAAAGCCTTCTTTTCCGGTTGTAATCGTATAATCCTTGCAATATACACGTTCTTCCTCATATGGAATTCCGTTATCCGCTAAAGCTGCCTTGTACGCACGCAGACGCTCCTTGCTCTCGTGATTAAAGGTAGGACCACCCACAAAATTAATCTCCTTGCAGCCATGCTCCTTAATCACGTGTTCCACAATCTTGTACATCGCGGAATAGTTATCAATTCCGGCATAATACAATCCAGGGATATCATCCAATAAAGAAATCGTTGGAACTCCCGAATTGCGAAGCTTACACAGAATATTCTCGCGGACCTCATCGATTTGAATATTGTTTAAATCAACAATAACTCCATCAAACTCCTTTAAATCAGGCAGATTGAAAATATTAAATTCTCCCGTATTAAACTTCTCATCAACACTAAAATCTCCAAAGCTGTTGAATACATACACTTGCGCATCCATCTGATGCTGTGCAATATACTGATGACATCCATCAACCCATGAAAAGTTAAAAAATTTTCTCCAACCATCTGAAAAAATAGCAAGCTTTTTCATCGGACTCCCCCATATTTAAGTATAGTTATACATATTATACCTTATAATCCGAGAATTTTCCACTCTTTTAACGAATTTCGTCGTTTTCTGTCGTTTTTGTCTTTTAACGAATTTTGTCGCCTCTGGTCATAATAGATATCAATATCTGTATTTTTGTGATTTTTGCGATTTGGCAAATTTCTTCTTGCATTCAAAAGTGTCTTATGCTAATATAGATACGTTCGTAAGCGACGTGCAGGAGTGGCGGAATGGCAGACGCATCAGACTCAAAATCTGACGAGGTCCCCCTCGTGTGGGTTCAAGTCCCATCTCCTGCATTAGGAACACAAAACGGAGCAGGTCATTTGACCTGCTCCGTTTTTTTATTCCAGATGCAGAGCGTAACCTGAGCCCATGATTCAAGGTCTACGCTCTGCTCTTGGAGTTTCTGGGTCTTCTGGAGTTTCTGGAGTTTCTGGAGTTTCTGGAGTTTCTGGAGTTTCTGGGTCTTCTGGGTCTTCTGGAGTTTCTGGACTTTCTGCAATTTCTGGGTCTTCTGGAGTTTCTGGGTCTATGGCAAAATATATTATCCCCAGACCCTTAATTAGCCTCCTTCATCCGGTAATTATTGTTTAAAAGGGTCTATACACAAAGATATTTCTCCCAGACCCCACATTTTAAGAAAATAAGGGTCTAGCACTTTCTTTCTCTCGCATAGACCCTTTATGGATATTTTTCCTCTAAAAAATAGTTAGAATTGGGTCTACGGCAGAAAAAAATGTGTATAGACCCAAATATCTCATAGAATTTACCGGTTCCGCCGCTTCCGCCATTTGCGTCGATTGTGATTTCGTATACGTTCGGGTTCCAGATGGCGTAGAGGTCAAAGGTTTCTCCGTCTACTGACCTTAGATCACTTACGGACTGACCTTCTGTATACCAGTCGTCCCCGCTTCCATCGCTTTTGGTGTTCCAACCCTTAAAGGTATGGTTTGCGTAGGTGTACATATTTGAAAGAACCGAATATGTATTGCCATAGGTACAGCTCTTTGTCGTTGTGTTTCCGCTTCCGTCATTTGCATGGTACACTAGCTTGTAGGTGATTGGTGTCCAGTTGGCGGTTAAGGTGATGGTCTGGTCTTCTAAGGAAGATGCCAAATGCGGACACAGATCGCCGCCGTAATGGTACGTGTCTATCCCTAGTGTCTTATGACTGTTCAATGCTTTGTCACAGCTGTTCTTCCAATACGAAAACTGATAGCCTGGTTTACTTAGTCCTATTTGGTTCGGGTCTAAGGCTAAGAACACCGAATGACGAGACACTTCCTGTATCGTTGTCAGGTTGTTCTTCTTTAGCACATCTCCTGACTGTGTATAGGTTACTCCGTCATTTATGGTGTCTTTTACTGTTCCGCCGTTTACGTTATATTGTATGGATAGGGTCGGGTTGTAAAGACGACCCTGTATTTCATAGAATGGCGAAAAGTCTGTGCTTGTAAATAATGCCTGTATTCCTGCTAATCCTTCCTCTGTTCCCACATAATACACATGCGTCTTATTATCAAATGTTACCTCTCCGTTTGGAAGCTCTTTTATGATATGTGAGGTTGTATCTGTAGAGCCGCCCGGCTTTACGGAAAGAATGGCAGTAAACTGAAACTGTACGGAATTGCCTTTACAGATTTCTGTCCACAGAGTTGCATTTTTACCATTCATTCTCTTTGCAATGTTTGAGTAACTGATTCTGTAAAGGTTATAACTATACTTCGTACTTCCTTCTGTTTCCTGTTCTTCTTGTATTTCCTCCAAGTATTCTGACTTATAACTACTTGTTCCATTATTCCAAGACCTTGCCACGTCTACATACATCGACTGTCCGTTTCCGGTTGCAATAATTCTCCAACCGATGGAACCGTAACGTCTGTTGTCTGCGCTACCAATCTTTCCTTTTGTTGCATAGTAGAAATAGTCGTCTATAAATTCGCAGCGATACTTGTCATCATTCGCCGAATTAAAAAACGTCGATGCATCTTCATAGGAATCTGCCGCTTTCATTTCTGTCATACCAAAAGGTATCGTCATTATCATTGCTATTAGTACAATGATTAACTGTTTTATTTTTTTCATTTGTTTCCTTTCTGCAGAAAAGAAAAAGAGCCTCGTTTTAACAAGGCTCTTTCCTCTGCTTTTTATTATTCAATTATTCTATATTCATAAGTGAGAGCATAGTATACACTGTCGTCTTTTGTCCAACGTCCGCCTCCTGATGATTTGAGACGAATGCCATGCTCTTTTAACCATGCTTCCAGATAATCAAAAGCTTCATCTGCGGTTGGTGCAAGACACCAATAAGTATCTTTAGGTTCATAGTAAAGTACCTGATACATACCCGCTTCGGAAAGCTCTTTCATAAATTTTGCTGACTCTGGTGAAACGTCTACGGTTCTTACTAGCATCCCACCCATTTCGGTGTAGTCTGCCAAGTCTGCGTACCCGTCACCGTCACGGTCTTCGTAGGAATACTGTGGCTGCTTTTCTTCTTCCTCTGGCTTTTCCGTGGTTAAGTAGCTGTTGCTTACATATCCCGTCAATGTGCCAAAGTTGATTCGATACCATCCTGTTTCCTTACACTGACCTGTTACAATGACTTCCTGATTCTTGGTAAGTGCGCCTAGCTTGTTTCCGTCTGTGCTTGGCAAATCTCTTACGTTTACGCTGCTTGTTGCGTACATGGTCTTATTCATGTCCGTGTAGGTGTATGTAACCTCTACCGGTTCATCTGCTACATTTCCGTTTTCATCATCCTGCTTTCCGCTTTCGGATGTGGTGTTCTTCTCACTAGATGTGTCCTTCTCGTTAGATGTGTCCTTTTCGCTTCCGCTTGGCTTTTGGGTGTCTGTCTTTTCGCTAGATGTGTCCTTTTCAGATGATGTGTCTTTTTCGGAAGTTTTATCATCTTCTGTGTTGCTTGGTGTTTCGGTGTTGGTGTCTGGCACTTCGGTTTCAGACTCTAAAGTCTTATCGGTTTCGGAATTAGTCTCTTTCTGGGCATTCTCTGAATTAAGCTCGGTACTTACATTGTTTTCTGTTTGTTGGTCAGTAGATATCTCTGAAACCTCGGTATCAGAAAATGAATTATTTGTTTCTTCTTTCCCTGAGATAATCTCTGACTCACTTACGCTCTCTTGTTCACCAGAATTATTCCAAATCTTTATATATGTTGTTCCTACAATTACAACTATGCTTATTAACAATACTGCGCCAAAAATCCCACCAATTACTACACTTTTCTTCATGTATTTTTCCTCAACTGATAAATAATAAGTAATTACAACTCTGCTAATGTTTTTTCTGATTCATTTTATTTGTAAGAGTATTAATCCAAACATAATTTTCTTCATCCAACTCCTTAGAGACGATTATCTGCACCGGAATAAAACCCTCTTTATTTACATAATATATTCCATGAAAATATTTTTCAACCATAATGTGAACGTACATGTATTAATGGTTTAGAGTGTATATAAAAAATCTTAATAAATTGGTCTCGTGGGGTCTATGCGCATATTTTTCGACCATAGACCCCCCAGTCTAACTATTTTTAGAGAAGAAATATCCATAAAGGGTCTATGTGACCGAAAGAAAGTGCTAGACCCTTGTTTTCTTAAAATGTGGGGTCTGGGAGAAATATCTTTGTGTATAGACCCTTTTAAACAATAATTACCGGATGAAGGAGGCTAATTAAGAGTCTGGGGATAATATATTTTGCCATAGACCCAGAAAGTTCAGAAACTCCAGAAACTCCAGAAGACCCAGAAACTCCAGAAGACCCAGAAAGTCCAGAAACTCCAAGAGCAGAGCGTAGACCTTGAATTATGGGCTTAGGTTACGCTCTGCATCTGGGATCATAAAACGGAGCAGGTCATTTGACCCGCTCCGTTTTTTACAATTTCATTATCACTCTTTTATTTTTCGAATTTAATCTCCGGGAAGCAATCAAAGGTTGCAAAATAATCCGCTGGGGTTTCTGCACGGCGAATCATCTTCACGCTTCCATTCTCTTGCAGCAAGAGCTCTGCGGATTTCAATTTGCCATTATAATTGTAGCCCATTGCGAAACCATGAGCACCTGTATCGTGAATCACAAGATAATCTCCCTTGTCAATCTTAGGAAGATTGCGATCGACAGCAAACTTGTCATTATTCTCACAAAGCGAACCAACCACATCATAGGTTTCTGTGCATGGCGCATCCTCTTTTCCAAGTACTGTAATATGATGATATGCCCCATACATCGCAGGTCTCATAAGGTTTACCGCACAGGCATCTACACCGATGTATTCCTTGTAAATGTGTTTTTCATGAACTGCTTTTGTTACAACACATCCATATGGTGCTAACATAAAACGACCCATTTCACAGAAGATTGCCACATCGCCCATTCCTGCCGGAACTAACACCTCATCAAAGGCCTTGTGTACACCGTCGCCAATTGCATGGATATCGTTTGGAGTCTGTTCCGGTCTATAGGCTACCCCTACACCACCGGATAGGTTTACAAAGGCAATATGAGCACCGGTTAATTCTCTTAATTCAACAACCAATTCAAACAACTGCTTTGCAAGCTGTGGGTAATATTCGTTGGTTACGGTGTTACTTGCAAGAAAGGCATGCACACCGAGATTCTTTGCGCCTTTTTCCTTCAAAATCTTGAAGGCCTCAATTAACTGCTCCTTGGTCATACCGTATTTGGAATCGCCAGGGTTGTCCATGATGCCG
>CAYMYV010000024.1:0-15271 GCA_964394775.1 uncultured Lachnobacterium sp.
GGCTCGTGTAGCTCATCGTGAAGGATATCCAGAAATCGGTCTTTACTACGAAAAAGCCGCTTGGGAAGAAGCAGAGCATGCAGCAAAATTTGCTGAATTACTCGGTGAAGTAGTAACAAATTCCACAAAGAAAAATCTTGAATTACGTGTAGCCGCAGAACACGGCGCAACAGAAGGTAAGGTAGACCTCGCAAAACGTGCTAAGGCACAGAACCTTGACGCTATCCATGACACCGTTCATGAAATGGCCCGCGATGAAGCAAGACATGGTAAGGCATTTGAAGGCTTATTAAAGAGATACTTCAACGCATAAATAATAGAAAAGCGTCCACGCATTATCCGTGGGCGCTTTTTTGTGCCAGGAAAGACATCCTCTTAATACTTATTATTTTCCTCGACCACCTTTGGCACAATCAAAAATGTCGCCAAATAGTAACAGCAATATCCTATCACTGCAATTACCTGAGCAGTAATCATCACTGTTTCCTCAGGGAAATAACTAATCAGGGTATGCACTGTCACCACTGAACCCAACGTCGAATACAGTGATATCCCTCCAATGACAATTCGAATCAGCAGAATACTTTCAATTCCTTTATATGTAACATAAATTAAAAAGACATAGTACACTATCCAAATCAGGTTGACAAAAAGTGCTGAAGACAAGCTGCCCATGGATTCATAATCCACCCATGTAGACCATACAGCTATGCACAGCTGAAGCACATACACCAGGGGTAAAATCCATTGTTTATTTTCTTGTTTATAAAAAAACATTACATAAATTAACAGGAAAACCGATGGTGCCAAGCCAATTAGTACACTCCAAATATTCTCTTCCGTTAATGGAAACATATCTGTTGCCAAATGTAAAACTGCTGCCTGCACGATTCTTGCAATAACCGACAATCCCAATACCGCACAGGTAGCAATTGCAATGATATCACCTTTTATTCTCTCAAATGAATCCATAGTTCGTCTCCTATCTGTCATAATCTTTTTCTATTATAACAGACTTCTTGCATTTGACAAACATTATTCCTTAATATCAAACGTGTCCACAACGCTGAAGCTCAGCTTCGTACAGCCAATCTCTCCCTATTAGCAGCTGCATTTCCTTTTGTGTGCCACCTACGAATTGATTTTTTTTATTTTGTTTCTCTACATCAAATTCCACACAGGCGGTATATTCCTCCCATGCTCTTCTATATAAAATTTAAGCTCCAGATAATAGCGCCCTCTAAGTAGCACCCCAAGTGTTCCTAAATCAACCTCATAGGTTGCATTCCTAACTTCATTTCATCCATAATATACACCTCCCCGTTTCCCATTTGCCTATTCGTAATAGACGGCTTTGTCAATATCTACCTGGAAAATTCATCCATCCCCCTTTTTCTTTTTATAAATTAATGTTATAATTGTTCCAGTAATATGGTTTTGGGGAGGAATTATGAAACACAGCTTTTCTGATATCAAGGAGGACAGTCCCATTCTTCTAATGCTCCACAGTGGCTCTGTGCATATGAAGATGGATGCTACCGTGGTAAGCTTAATTCGAGAAGATATTGCAATTATTACCCTGCAAGCTTCTACTACACAAATTTTAAAATTCGACGATATTGATATCGAAGTCATATTCACTTCCGGTGAAGGATATCCATATATATGGCGCAAGGCCCAAATCGCATATTTTAAGGGTAATTATGTACTTCAGGTAAAAGGCGACGGCACACGATATAACCGAAGATGTACCTATCGTGTTGGTGTCTCCCGCTCTGCAACCCTTGTTACACTTGATGGTCGCAGACATCGTACAACAGCCAGAGATGTAAGCTTAACCGGATTTTCTATAACGGACCGCATCGGTGATTTGAAGCTTGAGTCCGGTATTGTTGCCGCGCTAATGTTTGAAGATCTTGGGCATGTTATCGATTTGTTAGGCACCGTTATTCGTGTAGAAGAGCATGACGATTATACCGTTTATGGCTTTACCATTCAGCGTTCCTGCAGAGATCTTCCTTCCTATATCACTACAAAACAAAGCAGAAAACGTAATAATCTACCACCATCCTACGTGATAACACCAAATAATGGAGAGAACTAATGAAAGTAGAATTTCCAAGCCTTGAAGAAGGCTGTCGACTAAATCTGCATATTTCCAATGGTCTTCAGAGTCTTGAAATGGGTTCTACCCTAATCCGCCATGTGAAGGATTATATAGCCTTGGTTTCTTTCGATAAATATAATGAGCAGATTTTGAAATTTGATAACGTTACTATTAATGTAATATATACAAGCAACAAGGGAATTCCCTATATCTGGCTGAATTCCAAGGTCGTACATTATCAGGGAAAATATCTCGTTCAGGTAGACCCGAACGGCGGGCGTCGTTTCAATCGCAGAACCAGCTTCCGCGTTGGTGTATCCCACGTTGCACGAATGCGTCTGTCCGAACATGGGGAAGTAGATGTTATGGTCCGCGATATCAGCTTAAGCGGATTCTCCATCACTGACCGCCACAATGAACTAAATCTCACAAAAGGAACTCATGCCTTACTCCGCTTTGAGGATATCGGTCACGAGATAGAATTAGAAGGCTACGTAGTTCGAATCGACGAGTCCAATGACTATGTGATTTATGGTTTTGTTATCACAAAAGCCTGCAGAGATTTGTCTTCCTACGTAACCGTAAAACAACGAAAACATAGAAGTTAATACCAGAAGGGGCTGTTGCAATTCATCTTGGGCGCAGCCCTATCTCTATGCCGGGACAGGGGGGATTCCCTACTTCAATGAACAAAATATTGAATTTCTAAGAAGTGTATTCTTACTGTTGTCTATATTTCAATGTCTTCTGAATGTCGGACACTTGGCTGGGATAGATAGGTGAGGCAGAAGCTTTTTTGGAGTTTTCTTAGTTTCACTTAGTACCTTTGTCAAGTAAAATGTAATAAGCCATGCGATTGTCTGAGGCGCTGTTTTGCGCCGAGTTTTCGCATGGCTTATTTAATATCAAATTTACTTGACAAAGGTACTTAGTGAAACTTGAAAAGTACAACGAAGTCTCTGCCTCACCTATCTATCCCAGCCAAGTGTTCGCCGGTCAGAAGACATGAAAACTTCCAGTAAGAATACACTTCAAGAAATTCTAATATTCTGTTCAATTTGTAGGGAAGCCCCCCTGTCCCGGCATAGAGATAGGGCTGCGCCCAGGATGAATTGCAACAGCCACTTTTCATATAATTATTTTAAAAATTCGTTGCTCTTAATAATGATAGCTTTATAAAAATCCACAGCCTTTGGCAAAAATCCCTGATTAATATTCTCATTTAATCCATGAATGCTTCCATACTGCTGAGCATTGATAAAAATAGGTGCAAAACGAATACAATTATCACATATCTTAGTATAGTACTTCGCATCGGTTCCACCAGTCATACAATATGGTGTAATTCCAAGTCCCGGATATACCTCCTCTGCAACAGCTTCAATTAAACGGAATGCATTTCCTTTAAAATCAACCACCGGACATGGTTCATCTGCATAGATAACCTCCGTTTCAATATCGTACTTTTTGGCCCTCTCTGTAATGATTTCAATGCTTTCCCTCGTTGGCTGGTGCTGAATAAAACGCATATTTCCCGTCACATATGCCTCCTGCGGTAATACATTTAAGCCATCTGAGCCTTTTGCGGTTGTAAAGCCAATTGTTGTACGAGTCATTGCACCTGCCGGCGAACTGATGGATGGTAATAGCTTAATTAACAGTCCTTTAAATAACCAGAGGTTCGAAAATATAAGCTTCATACCAAATATCATATTAGGAGCCATACGACGGAACATTTCCTCCACTGATGGCGAAAGCTCTGCCTGAAACGGATAATGCCTTTCCACATCTACCATAAACTTCGCCAGACGAACTAATGGTGTATTTTTCTTAGGTGCAGATGCATGTCCACCAGTTCCCTTTGCAGTAAAACGAAGGTCTCCATACCCCTTTTCTACTACACCTACCACACCATAAGTACCTTTTACCCCTGCCACCGGCTCTTCAAGAATCATTCCGCCTTCGTCCATCACAAGTGCCAGCTTTACACCCTGCTCCTGCAAATACAAAACTGTCTTTGGTGCTCCATCTCCACTCCATTCCTCTGTACAGCTGCTTCCAATATAGACATCGCACTCTGGCTCATAACCTTCGGCAATTAATTCCTCTAACGCTGTAAAAATGCAGAAAAGACTTCCCTTTGTGTCAACAGTTCCACGTCCCCATACATTGCCGTCTTCATCAATATCACCGCTAAAAGGGTCGTGCTCCCAAGCTCCCGTCGCTTCTACCACGTCCTGATGACTCATAAATAAAATTGGAGCCTCCGAAGATTTCCCTTTCCATTTATATAAAAGGTTTCCATCAATTACGTGCTTCTTACATACCCTATGTACATTTGGAAATAATTCTTCCAAGGTCTTATGAAACCTTTCAAACTTTGCAAAATCCTGTGTAAAACGACTGGAAATCGTTTCATCCTGTATCATTCTTGCAAGTTGAGCTCCGTATTTGGATGCTCTCTCACTTTTTTCCGGCTCAAGTACTAAATCCCGCGCTGCTGTTGGTTTTAATGTGAGTGTTCGAAATAAAACAATTACAATAAGTACTATGATACCCCCTAAAATAAACCATCCTAACATTATAAAAATCCCCTAACACTAATTATCTAATTTTCCTTTTTTGAATAATACATATCCAATTATAAGCGCAAGAATACCACTTGGAATCATCAGAATACTAGTCTGTGAAATCAAAGATGGCACAAAAATACATAACAGACACATTAATACTAATGGAATGACAGCAATCTTCGGGCTCTTAATGAAATATTTCAAACCTAAGGCTCCAAATAACGCTGGTACAACATTATCAAATGCCGGACTTATGATTTCGTTTTGCAATAACGGTTGCAAAGGAACCAGCAAAATAACTCCAACAACAATTACTAAGGTTGTAACAATTGCACTTGTAGCAACACTAATTGTAGATACAATTTCATGCTCTGGTGTACCCACCTCAGTTTTCGCAATTGTTTTTGCGTTCATTGCACATGGAATTTTCATGTTTGTTACATTTCCGGTGAGGAATGACAAATAACTGCCACCCACACCCAGCATAGGTGTATAAATCAAAAATTCAACTACCGCCATTGGTATATATATGATTCCCACATTGGCAAATCCTTTGAAAAATCCAACCCAATCCGGTGAAACACCATTAATTACACCAATTACAAGCGGAACAGCAATCAATAAAATGGTTGCCAATATGAGTGTAAATCTGCCAATACGATGTAGGCCATTGTTAAACTCTTCAAAAAACTGTTCTTTTGCCTGATTATCCATAGCTTCTACCTCCTAAACTACTAGCTGTAAGACAACTGCCGACGCCATCGCAATCAACATACTTGCTGCAAGACTGAAGTTTTCCAATACGTTCATGTTCTTTTTCTGTATGAGGTACTCAAAAATCACCATAACAATTCCTGCAACCATGGCTGTAAATAAAGGCATATAATCAAAATAATCTCCCGGTATTACTTGCCCCACATAAGAACCAATAAACGCCGCGCAAAGTCCGACAAACATTGCTGTAGTAGCATGTGTCCCAAAGCTTGGTTTCTTCTCACCGGAGCCTTCTTGCGTCTTAGGCTTAGCAGCAACTTTTTTCATATATTTCTTGAGGAAGAAAACACAACATACAATACCGCCCAAAATACATATTGTCATTACAAGCGCAATGGTAACAAAGCTTTCCATATTGAGCTCGTCCACCTTTAAGCCTGTTAACCCACATGCAGTAGCTGCGATTTGTGCAACATTTAATTCATACTGTAGGGAGCCAATGACGGAAAGGCGCAGCCATGAAAATGGCACGCCTAAGGTTCCGCTTAATGCTACTACACCTAATAAAATACTAATGGATGGTAATAATGTAAACGTTGCACTAGAGGTTATTACCTTCTTTAACTCCTTCTTATCCATTCCAATTGCGATACCTGCCCTGTAGCTCTTTACTAAGAACACAAAACACATGACAACGACAAAGCCTAGAACAATTGCAACAATAAGATAAAATATTCCTGCGTTTACACTACTTAAATAATCACTCATATAATCCACCTCCCGGAACTTAATTTGGATTGATTGTGATATTATCAATTGCAAAAAGTCCATCACTTCTTGCACACAATGCGAAAATGCCGCCCAACTGACCACTGCCGTTTACTTGGGTTTCTATGGTCTTGTCACCGATCTGTGTCACAACCTTGCCATCCTCTGTAACTGTAAGCTTGATATGTACCCATGTATTTGCCGGAATGGTTACAGTTTCTAAGGAACCTGTAATGGTTGCCGTCTCCGTTCCTGTTGGAATCGTCATCTTAAAGATATATCCCGTGCTTGCAGTAGTCTTATTTCCTGTATAGTCAATCTGGTCATAATCTGCACCCAATATTGCGAAAATAGTGTCTCTGTTATAGCCTGAATTCAACTTAATATCAGCTTCTAAGGTATAATTGCCCGTCAACTGGTTTACTTCGTCAAAAATCGTATATACACCACGGTTTCCACTTACGCCGGATACAAAGTACTGTAGATAATATCCATGTTCTTCTGAATATTCAGCCGTTAAAGAGCCATGCTCATGACTTACCCAATCAGTCATCACCGGAGCTCCTGTCACAAATTCTTCTAAATAGTGATTTCCTTTATAATCAATCTCCGGTGCACCCAATACTGTTAAGGTGATATCCGCAATATGTCCATTATATCCGCCATTCCACCATGAGCCCCAGCCAAAATTCATTACTGTAGCGGTCTTATTCAAATACTCCAGAACACTTACATAAGATTTTAGCTGTGATATACCCGGTACCTTATCAGATGCATCATCCTGAATTAAATCCGAACTTGTATAATAAGGAATATCATCCTGATTATATACTAATTCGCCATTTACATAATACTCAAAGCCTGTTGGCAGAATACGGATTTCCACCTCTGATGTTCCTTCAATAAAATTGGTTCCCGGCTTCCATGCATTCTGATAATTTCCATTCTTAACATTTGCATCAAACCAGCCACCATTTCCATCGTTATAGCCTATATAAGCATTATCCATAAAATACAGACCACCCTGTGCATTAGCGTTAAAGCTCATAATGTTACGATACATACTTGCGTCTCCACCTCTGTACAATTTGAACTTGATAGAAACACCATTGCTAATGCTAATTCCCGGAATATTGCTTTCATGGAATGGATTTGAGAACTGCTTACTTCCCTGTGTAGCATTACCCAAATACAGTTCCTTTTCATGTGTCCAAATCACTTTATCCTGGGTC
Organism: uncultured Lachnobacterium sp.; assembly: GCA_964394775.1. GTDB lineage: Bacteria > Bacillota > Clostridia > Lachnospirales > Lachnospiraceae > Roseburia. The sequence continues at coordinate 7,395 of CAYMYV010000024.1, forward strand.
GTATCATATTCTGCTAGTACCCGGACTTCAAATTTCTTTTCAAGAGATACCTCTCCTCTGGAAATCGTTGCCGTTAAGGTCACAATGGTATCCTCTGCAGGTTTTACAAGCTTACCGGTTGAAGAAATAATATCCTCATGAGAAGAACTCCATACAATCTGTGTCGCATTAGTTCCTTCTTCCGGAAGAGTCAAATCACCCATCGCAATGATTGGCAGTGTCAGAGCATTTTCTGCCTGTGCTACCATTTCCTCATCACTAATTTGAATCTGATAACCCCAGAGGTTTATCTCATTTTCCCCAAGAACAGTAAATGTCATCGCAAGGTCTAAGGATTCTTCCAATTTCTGTTTTACAAATACTCCCTTATATTCTACCCCATCAATTACCATGGTTACATAAGGATTACCCTTACTCTGTGAAAAGCTCCAGGTACCCTTATAAGCACCATCAATCGTTCCATCACTCTTTAATTCTACATTGACAGTGGTCACACATTCTTTGTTTGCATAATCAACGCCAAGCTTGTGATACAGCATACTATAGATACCAACAACGGAATCTTCATTTACCGTTTTTAATACCTCACCAGTGTATTCAAATGGTGCTGTTACCAGCCAGCCATCTTCATTAATAAACTGCTGATGTACGCGAACCTGATGTGATTCTCCGCTATTATCAAATCTTGTGTGATATACCAGAAACAGATTGCCCTCTTCATCACTATAAGCAGAGTTATGTCCCTGTGAAACATAGCCTGATTCCATATAATCCCAAAGATAGTTAGACATCACACGAACACCTACTGTACCATTGATATTGCTTGCGGCGGTTGTATATATCGCACTGTCACCACTCATATCCACATATGGTCCTTCTGGAGCATCAGCTCTAAAAACACGCATATTGTAACCACCATTAGCAACCAATCCGCCAAGTGTTACATACAAATAATATTTTCCATCTACATATTCGATATATGCAGCTTCACCGGATACATGCTGTCCACCAGCAATCATAATGCCCTGATACTCATCAGAAACATTCGCAACCGTCTCATATGTATGGGAGGCCAGACGAAGACCTGTCGAAGGGTCCAGCTCTATCAAATAGATACCACCAAACCATGAACCGTACGCCATCCAAAGACGACCCTCTCCATCATAAAATACACATGGGTCAATCGCATTTAATCCATAGGTGTGATTTCCATTTCTATTCTGATTATATCTGTCCGGGAAATCCGTTCCCGTATATACATCATAGAAATCCGTTTCTTTTGCTTCACTTTCATTGGTAAATCCGGAATAAACAACCGGTCCTACATAAGTCCAGTCTCCATCCGGTGTGTCTGCTGTGAGAAGAACAATGGACGAATACCAATTATCACCATTTACACTCATGTACATGGTCCATTTATCCATTGCCTCGTTATATATAACATCCGGAGCCCACAGATTGCCCGATACACTGTATACTGTTGCATCCTTCGTTCCTCCTTTTGCAGCCCATTCTGCCGCCTCTGCAAAAATAGTATCATAATCTTTATTGATATTATTCTGGAACAATGTCCAGTTAATCATATCCTCTGATTTTGCCCAAGCCCTATGTGACCCAAAAATATAATACATTCCTGTTTCTTCATCATATACAACACTTGGATCATGTACAGTAACATGACTTGGATTTGTTTTAGAATCATATTCTACATAGGATACTTCTGCAGAAATCTCTACCTCTTCTCCGCCGACAGTAACCTTTACTGTCTCTTTAAGTAATACTTCTTCCGCTTCTACAATCGCCGGTGCAGCTAATACAGCCGCAGCAATTACAAGTGCGATTGCACTTAGGTTCGCTGTTTTCTTCTTGTTCTTTAACACACCAACAATTAATACAATCACCAGCACTGCGATTACAACGCCAAGAACAATCAGCCAAATGCTATTGTCTCCACTCTTGACAGATTCCACAACACCCTTCACTTCCACGCTCTGGCTCTCACCGGCAGCAAGTGTATCAATCGATACCACAGAACTCTGTCCCTCGGCTGTCACTATTCCTTCCGGCCATACAACCTCGACATTTAAGTCTGCATAATCTGTAGACGCAGAATTCTTAAGCGTTACTGTGGCAACGATTTCATCCCCCTTTTGGTAAGATTCTTCGTCTGTTGAAATTCCTACGGATACACCTTCTTCCTCCGCATATGCAATTGTTGCTGTGCTAATCGCCAATACTAACAGTAATACAATTGCACAAAGTCCCTTTGCTAATTTCTTCATGTTGTTTACCATCCTTATCTATTTATTCTTCCACCAGCTTTAAATAACTGCTGATGCAATATAATATTTGTCCGTTGTATTCTACTCTGGACCAGCCCAATTCTTCATTAATACCCGTTCGTTTCACCACTTCACCATTAAGCAAAGTTACCACTACCTCAGATGTCTCATTCGTTACACTTGGCAAAGTTCTAAGGTTTACAGCATCCTTTGCAGTCACAAGCTCATCCACCTCTTCAAACCGGGTTTTGATACCGCCCTCGGTCTCTGTCTCGGTTTCCGTCTCCTGTGGTACTTCCGGTTTATAGCTTAAATCCGTAGTTAGTAAACTGGAAACCGCATAGTAGGTCTGTCCGTTAAATACAACTCTGGACCAGCCGGTGTCACTGATACCGGTTCTGGTAGCTGTCTCGCCGTTTTTGAGCGTATATTTCACGGTACTATCCTCGCCCTGGCTTGGAATATCTCTTAAATTCGTACTTTCCTTTGCCGTGACAGTCTCGTTTACTTCTTCAAAATTCATTAATGCTTCATAGTCCGGCTTCTCATCCCCCGGGGCTTCTGTATCCTGCGGTCCTTCTACCTTATGGAAACCAAAGTATGCCACATTCATATCCACAGAGCCCTTGATTCCCGGCACTTTACCATTGTTCGTATACTGCCACATATGATGCTCACCTGTATAGGATGATTTTTCTGTTTCCGGATATGGCTTGTCCGGATACTGCGCTACCCATATCTTATACTTTTTCTCTATACAGGAAGTCTCCCATAGCGCATCGTTTTCCAGTTCGGATTTTCCGGCATAAAACATTGGCGAATAGCCGTTCTCTACGATTCTGTCCAGAAAAGCAATTACAAAATCCGTACGCTGTGTCTTGGTAAGACCATACTGTCTGTTCTCCGGTTCATCAAAACGTTCACAGTTATACACAACCGGATAGGTAATCTGATATTTGGATATATACTCTGATACCCAGTCGGCCTCCTCAATGGCCTCTTCCCTGGTTACTGCAGTAGAGAAGAAATATACCCCAATCTTGATGCCATACTTTGCTGCCTCCTGCATATTGTATTTCGCATTGTTGTCCGCAATAATTTCTCCTGTCTTTAGTGTGCGGTATCCCACACGAATCATTGCAAAATCAATCCCTGATTCCGCCACCTGCTTCCAATCAATGGTGCCCTGATATTTCGAAACATCGATTCCGTAAGTAATTTCCAGAGTCTCATTCTTATTCGGCAGATTCTCCAGAACATCCCCTATTTCCACATTTGCTCCGGAGCCTTCATTCATATTCCCTTCCATGGAGCCCTGTGGGTCTTCCTGTATCTTTGCCTCAGATTCGCTCTCTAACGGCTCCTGCGTCTCGGAAGATGTCTCTTGTTCTGTTACAGCATCCTCTGCCGATGCAGTTTCGGTCATCTGCGACACTTCCGTGTTACTGTCTGTTTCCGTCTGTTCTGATGAAAAACCTTCACTCGTCCCTGATACCAGTCCGCTTCGCTCACTGCTTATTGCAACGGCAATTCCAATAATGATAACTATCGCTAACAGAACTCCAGCTGCAATTCCAATCAGCGTCATACGCTGTTTTTTATTCAACTGATTCCATTTATCCAGCATAATATATCCTCCATAATCTCTTCTATTCTACTCTTTTTTCCATATTTCATCAACTTAATCATTTATTTCCAAAAAAATTATTAAATTTATTAAAATTTTTACTTTTTCTTATTCCGTTTTGTGGTATATTAATAAATAAGAAGAAAAAGAAAGGTGTTGGAATAAATTGTTATTTAATCAGTCGAAATTCAAAGAAAAATTATCTGAAACACTAAAAGCAGTTTTACCAATTCTGGCGATTGTATTGTTGCTGTGTTTTACCATTGCACCAATTCCGCCAAGCATACTGATGACCTTCCTCGTTGGGGCCGTTCTGCTGATTATAGGAATGCTGTTTTTTAATGTGGGTGTAGAACTTTCAATGACGCCAATTGGTGAAAAGGTGGGTTCTATTATTACCAAATCCAAAAAAGTTTGGGTTATGGTGCTCATCAGTTTTATCATGGGATTTGTTATTACAATTTCAGAACCGGATTTACAGGTGTTAGCACAGCAGGTGCCTTCTATACCGAATCTTACATTAATTCTGGCTGTCGCATTGGGAGTAGGTATTTTCCTGGTCATTGCCGTTTTGCGTATGCTGTTTTCGCGTCCATTATCTCACCTTTTGGTATTTTTCTATGTTATTATCTTTGCATTAACATTGTTTGTACCAAAGGATTTTCTGGCAATCGCGTTTGACTCCGGTGGTGTTACTACGGGACCTATGACAGTACCATTTATTATGGCATTCGGTGTTGGTATTGCTTCAATCCGAAGTGATAAACATGCAGAGGACGATACCTTCGGTCTTGTTGCTCTGTGTTCTATTGGACCAATCCTTGCTGTACTTATACTTGGAATGATTTATAATCCGGGTTCTACAGAAGCGGTATCAGAAGCCATTCCAATTATTGATAATACCGTTGATTTATGGAAGCTGTTCGTAGTTGAAATTCCTACATATATGGAGGAAATGGCAATTTCCATCTTCCCAATTATATTCTTCTATGGAATTTTTCAAGTTGTTTCCAGAGATATCAATAAACGAACAATTATCCGTATTGCAATCGGTTTAGCAGAAACATATATAGGTCTTGTGCTTTTCCTTACTGGTGTAAATGTCGGCTTTATGCCTGCAGGTAATTACTTAGGACAGACAATTGCAGGTCTTCCATATTCTTGGATTATTGTTCCAATCGGTATGATTATTGGTTACTTTATCGTTAAAGCAGAGCCTGCAGTATTCGTCCTTACAAAACAGGTTGAGGAAATGACCTCCGGTGCAATTTCTTCAAATGCAATGGGATTAGCATTATCCATTGGTGTATCGGCATCTGTTGGTCTTGCAATGATTCGAGTATTAACAGGAATCTCCATTCTTTGGTTCCTCGTACCAGGATATTTCATTGCTTTAGTGCTAACCTTCTTTGTACCAAAGATTTTCACCGCTATCGCATTTGACTCGGGTGGTGTTGCTTCCGGACCGATGACGGCCACCTTCCTGCTTCCATTTGCAATGGGTGCGTGTGAGGCAGTAGGCGGAAATATTATCACAGATGCTTTCGGTATTGTATCAATGGTAGCTATGACTCCACTGATTACAATTCAGATAATGGGCGTTGTATTTAAGATGAAAGAAAACAAACTTCACAAAGAAGCTGCAGTTGCAATTGCACATATCCCAGTGGATACCGGAGATATGGATATTATCGAACTCTAATTGCTTAGAAATGAGGTTCATATGGGAAATATATATTTAATGACCACAGTTGTGGATAGAAAAATTATTAAAAAATATTTGGAATTATATCGTGAAAATGATTTACACGTTATGTTTTTATCGCTTGGCTATGGTACAGCTTCTAATGACGTGCTCGATTATTTGGGACTTGATTCTATAGAAAAAGCTGTTGCTTATTCTGTTGTAGAGGAAGACACATGGATTACAGTTAAAAGCGAGCTCCAAAAGAAGCTTCGAATTGATGCTCCCGGAGGAGGAATTGCTTTTACCATCCCACTAAGCAGTATTGGCGGAAAGAAAACATTACAGTTTTTGTTAGAAAACCCAGATTATCAAAAAAAGGAGGAATCTACCTTGAAAAATACAACTCATGATTTAATTGTAGTTATTGCAGAACAGGGTTATACGGATTTAATTATGGATGCAGCCAGAGAAGCTGGTGCATATGGTGGTACTGTTGTACATGCCAAAGGAACAGGTATGGAAGCTGCCGACAAATTTATGGGCATCTCCCTTTCTGAAGAAAAAGAAATTATATATATTGTTACAAAATCAGATGCAAAGAATGCTATTATGAAGTCTATTATGGAAAAGGCCGGATACGAATCCAAAGCAAAAGCTGTTTGCTTCTCTCTTCCGGTAACGGATACTGCCGGACTTCGACTTGTTGAAGATTAAATTACAAGGGGCTGTTATCACAGCCCCTTGTTTTTACCTTATAGGAAATAATCTTTAGCCATTTACAACCCGATTTAGTTTTTGGGAAAGATTTTTGATTTCTTCTACTATCTGCTTCATACTATCTGCTACTTCAACGCTATTTTCTCTAATTTCCTCCGCAACAACTGCAAAACCTCTACCATTCTCTCCGGCCCGAGCCGGTTCAATGCTTGCATTTAACGCAAGTATATTGGTCTGGCTTGATATCTCGGTAATTACGTATAATACCAATAATCTCTTTTGACTCTTCTCCAAGGGTTGTAATGATACGCTTGCATTCATCGGTACTCTTATGTATCTGTTCCATGCAAGAGGTTGCATCATTCATTCGCTTCTGATTCTCTTTGGTATTATCTTCAAGCTCATCTCCCCATTCTGTTATAATTTTCATTTTAACGAAGACTCCACTTCTATCCATAAATTGTAATGTAGCCTTACTTTTATACAATACCAGCTCTGGCTCCGCTCCCTTTTTACCACAAGTGCATTCCAAGAGCTTTTAATATATTGAATAATTCATAAGTATCACTCTTCCTCTAACCAATACTCTGTTCCATCTCGAAGTCTTCCAATAAGCTTGCATTGAAACATTTCTCTTCGAATCAATTCTACATCTGTGAAAGCAATTGAATCCTTAATAATTGCATTTACCTCTTTTTCTGTATACTTCTTTCCTGCTTCAAGCTTTTTGGCAATTGCCTCCAGCACAATCGGGCGAAGTGGTCTTTTCGATGGATACTGAATCAGTTTTCCCTCTTCATTGTATAATCGTTCCAGCTTGTCCTTATATTGCTCAATGGTATATGTATTCACTAATTGCTTCGCAAATTTTCTCGCACCGTCCATGGCTTCCTTCGTTTGGAAGGACGCCAGATTATCCTCATCCTGTACTGAATACATTCCTATATACTGAAGATTTGAATGCTCACACAATCTCTTTATTCCCATTTCAAATGGGTCTGTAGCATAAGCACCTTCATAGCCGTGAGTTGCAATAATTCCTACCATTTTTCCAGCCCAAAGAGAACCCTCTGTGCTTCCATAATACTTATTCAAACCATAATGACGGTCTAAAACTGCCTTCATCGGGGTTGCACAATACCATGCATAAATCGGAGTTGCGAGAATAATAATATCTGCCCACACAATTTGTTCCACAACACTGTTCATATCATCCTTTTGTGCACAGCCATATCCATCTGCAACATCCTGACATACATAACAGGCCTTACAAGGCGCTATGTTCATCGTTGCAAGCTCCATATATTTTATATCTGCGGACTGTCTTTTTAATTCCTCCATAAAAGGCTTACAAAGCTCCGCTGTATTCCCATGAATTCTTGGACTTCCCATTAAAATTAATACTTTCATTTTTCCCTCCAAATATAAAAACGCAGAACACTACTCTTTTCCTTACCCCCACTGCGCTTCCATAACGCACTCCTCATTCTAATTATCTGTTGTATTCTTGACCTCTACCACCTGAAATCTTCCTGACTTAATCAACATTAATGCCCCTTGAAAT
>CAYMYV010000025.1:0-14377 GCA_964394775.1 uncultured Lachnobacterium sp.
AGTGAGAACGGATTACATTTTATCGTAATGGAATACGTAGAGGGTATTACATTAAAGACCTATATCGAGAAAAAAGGACAGCTTTCCTTTAAGGAAGCAACCAGTATTGCAATTCAGGTTGCAAGAGGTATTGAGACTGCTCACAATAAAGAAATTGTTCATAGAGATATCAAGCCACAGAATATTATTATTTCTACAGAGGGTAAGGTAAAAGTAACAGACTTTGGTATTGCTCGTGCAATCAGCTCAAATACAATCAGCGCTGAGGTTATGGGCTCTGTTCATTATGCTTCTCCGGAGCAGGCTAGAAATGGCTTCGTAGATGGAAGAAGTGATATTTATTCTCTTGGTATCGTAATGTATGAGATGGTTACCGGACGTGTACCATTTGATGGTGATACAACGGTGTCTGTTGCAATTCAGCATCTTCAGGAAGAGATGGTTGAGCCAAGTGTATATGCTCCGGACCTTCCAATCAGCTACGAGAAGATTGTTTTGAAGGCAACACAGAAGAATGCAGACCGCAGATATCAGCTGATTGAAGAATTATTGGTTGATTTACGTAAGGCTCTTGCAAATCCGGATGAGGATTTTGTTGTGATTGCACCAGCCGCAATTGCAAAAACAAGAGTAATTGGTGGAGAAGAATTAGAAGCAATTCAGAATTCCGCAGCAGATGCTGATTTAGAAAAAGAAAATTTATATGCATCAACGCAGGATGATGATGAGTATGACGAATATGATGAATACGATGAATACGATGAGGAGGACGAAGACGAGGATACAACCGGATTCTTAAATCCAAAGCTTGAAAAAGTAGTAAATGTTGTATTGATTCTCTTTGCAGTTCTCATTGTTGCAGCAGTGATTTGGCTTGGCATAAGCATTGCAGGCTTATTCAAGGATCCGGACAGCTCACAGAATCCAGGCTCAATTTCTACAGAAAATTCATCAAGCGAATTATCTACATCAGATACAAACTCTTCGACAGATGAGCTTGATACAAGTGATTATATTCCTATGATTGATATTACCGGAATGAGCTCAGAAAAAGCGAAGGAAACTCTGGAGCTTTTGGGCTTAGGCTTTAACATTATCGCTACCGAAGAGAGTGCAGACAAAGAGGATGGCACCGTTCTATACCAGAGTGAGCTGAAAGGTACTATGCTTCCACCGGGAACCGTCGTTAATGTTGTAGTTGCCGGGGATGTGGAAAGCGTAGAAAAGAAAGACGTACCAAACGTTGTCGGCTTTAATGAAGTGTCTGCAAAGGCTATTTTGGACGCTGCAGGATTTATTATGGAAGTTGACTATGCATATGATGAAGTAATTGAGAAGGACTTAATCTGTGCACAGGATCCGGAAGCAGGAAGCAAGCAGAAGGTTGGTTCGCGTATCAAGGTTACCATCAGTATGGGTAAGGCACCGGTAACAATTCCGGCTGCAGAGGAGCTTGTTGGCAAGGATATCAGTGTTGTAGAATATATTCTTAAGGATCAGATGGGCTTTGTGGTAGAAGTAGCAACGGAGTACAGCACTGATTTTGATAAGGATAAGGTTATCAGTGTAGAAGGCGCTGGAACAAGCGTTGATTACGGCAGCACAGTTGTCGTTCATGTAAGCTTAGGTGAAGAGCCACAGAAGCCTGAGATTCCAACCGAAAGCGAATCAGGTAGTGAAGGCGATACAAGTGGTGGTGATACAGAGGTTGTAGGACCTGGCGAAGGTGACACAAGCTCTGAAGGAAATACAAATTCTGAGGAAAATACAAATTCTGAAGGAAACACAAGCTCTGAAGAATCTACAACCACAGAGTCTGATGCTCAGGCTGGTGTAACATCCAGCTTAGAAGAAGGAACTAACGGAGAGCTTCAAAATGCAGTTCAGGACGTTAGTGAGCGTATTGAAGATTTTTTAAAGAATTTATTTGGTTAACATGCGAGGAAAGATTGTAAAAGGAATTTCCGGTTTCTACTACGTTCATGTAGTAGGAACCGGAATTTATGAGTGTAAAGCAAAGGGTGCTTTTCGTAATCAAAAAATCAAACCATTAGTTGGCGATAACGTAGAAATTGTAGTTGTGGACGAGGATAAGAAAAAAGGAAATGTGGAAAGTATCCTTCCAAGACAGAATGAATTGATTCGTCCGGCAGTGTCAAACATTGACATGGCACTTGTTATTTTTGCGGCGGCAAAGCCCGAACCAAATTTTAATTTGTTAGACAGATTTTTGTGTATGATGGAATATCAGAAGGTACCCGTTACCATCTGTTTTAACAAATGTGATTTGATTGACGAAGACAAACGTGCAGAGTTAGAAGCTATCTACAAGCCGGCTGGTTATGAGGTGCTATTTACCAGTGCCAAGACGGGAGAAAACGTTTCGGCATTGTATGAGCTGCTTGCGGGAAAAACAACAACCGTTGCAGGACCTTCCGGTGTCGGAAAATCATCGCTGATTAACCAGTTACAGGACGAAGTCTGTATGGAGACCGGACAGATTAGTCAGAAGATTGAACGAGGAAAACATACCACTCGCCACTCGGAGATGATTCCGGTGGGAGAGGATGCTTATATAATGGATACTCCGGGATTTAGTTCCATGGATATGCCGGGCTTTGAGAAAGAGGATTTATGGACCTGTTATCCGGAATTTGCGCCACATGAACCATATTGTAAATTCCAGGGATGCAGCCACATCAACGAGCCAAGCTGCGGAGTCAAGGACGCCTTAGAAGAAGGCGGAATCAGCCGCGTGCGTTATGATAATTATGTTGTCTTATATGAAGAGATGAAGCAGATACGCAAGTATTAAAGGTAAGCTTGCAGGAGAAAGAGGTAGAATTATGAATTGCCTATCACCATCCATTTTAGCAGCAGATTTTAAAATTCTGGGAGAGCAAATCCGCCAGCTTGATGAGGCTGGAGCGCAATATGTGCATATTGATGTTATGGACGGAAATTTTGTGCCAAGCATCTCCTTTGGTATGCCGGTCATTCAGTCCATCCGTGACTGTACAGACCGCATGTTTGATGTGCATCTGATGATTGAAGAGCCAATTCGCTACATCGATGACTTTGCAGCGGCAGGAGCTGACATCATTACGGTTCACGCTGAAGCGTGTACGCACTTAGACAGAACCATCGATACCATCAAAGAAAAGGGCTTGCTTGCAGGTGTGGCAATTAATCCGGCAACACCGGTATCTGTGTTAGAGCCAATCCTTGGTAAAGTAGACATGGTTCTTATCATGACTGTGAATCCGGGCTTTGGCGGTCAAAAGCTTATTCCATACACCCTGGATAAGGTAAGAGAGCTAAAGAAGTTTTTGAGAGAAAAGGGGCTTAAAGTAGATATTCAGGTAGATGGTGGCGTGACATTAGAAAACGTAGAGCAGATTTTAGAAGCCGGTGCCAACGTTATTGTTGCCGGAAGCGCAGTGTTTAAAGGCGAAATCGAGGAAAACGTAAGATGCTTTCTCGATATTTTGAATTCGTAAATACAGATATAAATTATAAGTGTCACCGTTGGTGGCACTTGTTTCGCTTTGTGGGAAGCTGTTTTAGTATTATTACAGGAGATTATAGAAAGTGGGTAAAAGTATGAAGTGTATCATCATCTCAGGCGGATACATAGATGATGTGTTTGCTTTGGAATGGTTAGAAAAAAATGCATATGATTTGCTGATTGCGGCTGATTCGGGAATGAATTTCCTGTATCGAAATGAAATTATGCCAGATGTGATTGCCGGGGATTTTGATTCGGTAGATGATGCAGCTTATGCGCATTTCATGGATCCCTCAGTGCAAGCAGCAGGGCAGGGAGTATTGAAGTCTTCTGATACAAAGAGCAGAAGACCGGAAATTCTTCGTCTAAATCCTATCAAGGACGATACCGATACGGAATTTGTAATCCGCGAGGCTATTCGCCGTGGAGCCGGTTTCATTACTATTTTAGGAGGAACAGGAACACGTTTGGACCATGTGCTCGGCAACGTTCATTTGCTTGGAATCGGATTGCAGTGTGGCGTAGATATCGAGCTTGTGGATGTGCATAATCGCATTCGGATGATTACAGGTGAGACGCTTCTTGACAAACAGGAACAGTTCGGTCAGTTTGTGTCGCTGTTACCATTTGGCGGTGATGCAAAAGGTGTGACATTGGAAGGCTTTAAGTATCCACTTAAGGATTATACGATTGAGAGCTTTAGCTCTATTGGTATTAGTAATGAAATTGTAGGTGAAAAAGCAAGGATACGAATTGAAGATGGGATTTTGCTTCTGATTGAGTCTAGGGAATAAGAAACGATAATATTATAGCTAAGAAAATAGCATCCAACTCGGATGCTGTTTTTTTGTGCATTTTTACCAAAATGGATTGATGGATACGAAACAATATGGAAAATAATAACAAACTATACTATAATACTTTTGATATACATAGATTTGGATATTTTGCAACTAAATAGCTGAATCTGTTTAGAACGTGAAAAAATACTTAAGGAGGAACAATATGTACAAAGGGATTTTTGTGAAAAAAATACTAGTGATATTGTTGGCGATTGCGCTATTTGTTACTAATATTTCACCTCTTTCTTTTCCTGTAGAACTTAGTCAAGATACAGGAACTGATGAAGATGTAGTGAATACAGGAAACGATAGTCAGGGAGATAAGAAAATCTCTGAAAAAGCCGGAACGAAACTACAGGAGACAGAAGGCCTCGGTCTGATTGATGAAGAGGTAGACTACGAGTCAATTATAGTAGCTTCTAAGGACGAGAGTTACAGAGAAGAAGTGGTGATTAGTCAGGAGAAATTCTATGTAATTCGAGAAGAAGACGAAGATACTTGTTCGATTGAAGAAACGCAGTGGTTTAAGGATAATAATGTGTCCGATTATATGGTTATCAGTGAAAATGATTTAGATGGAAAGAAAAAGGTTTCTTACGAGATTATTGTAGAAACAGATTCCATGTGGGATGTTATTGACCATGTAAATGAGGATGAGGATATCCTTGTTGCAGAACCGGAATATATTTTCTATACCTCTGAAGAAGGAACTCCAACGGAGATTGATAATCCGGGTATGAGCAACCAGTGGTATTTAGATACGTTAGAAATGGAATCTCTGTGGAGTGACGAGGAAGTAGGAAATACAACTGGAGAAGGTGTTGTTATTGCAGTCATCGATACAGGTGTTGACTATACACATGAAGATTTGAAGGACAATATGTGGATGAACGCAGCCGAACTTTCCGGCGTAGAGGGCGTGGATGATGACGGCAATGGATATATTGACGATATCTATGGTGTCTCCTTTATAGATGGCAAGTCTGATCCAATGGACGACAATGGACATGGTACACACGTAGCAGGTATTATTGCTATGTCCAATAATCAGACCGGTGGTGTGGGGCTGGCGTATAATGCACAGATTATGGCGATTAAAGCCGGTGGTGCAGATGGAACACTAAGCTCGTCTGATATTGCAAAAGCGATTTACTATGCAGCAAACAATGGTGCAGATGTTATTAATATGTCATTTGGTTCTTATGGACGTTCCGCAATTGTAGAGGAAGCATTAGCAAGTGCATACAGTAAATGTGTACTTGTTGCAGCAGCAGGTAATGACTCTTATCCAACGGCAGATGCGTTAGAATACATGTTTAAAGGGAATATCTATCCAGCAGCATATTCTTATGTAGTTGGTGTTATGGCACATGACTCTGCAAGTGAGATATCTGAATTTTCAAACTGGGATTATAAAGCGAATTATGGTGCAGAATATGAAATTATTGCTCCTGGTACAGCAATTTATAGTACACTTCCAGGAAATAGATATGCTTCATGGAGTGGTACTTCTATGGCCACACCTATGGTATCTGCAGCTGCAGCTATCTTAAGAAGTCAGTATACGGATAAGAATGAATATTCGTCTAGATTTATCATGGGACAGCTTGTTAGTGCAACAGAAGATACTGTTACATTTATCGATTTTTATAATACCAAGAGGGTATACAGCAAGTTAAATATTAGTGACAGCTTAACAAAAACTCCTAAGCCAAACATTAATGTAGAAGAAGTGTATATCTTCGATTCTGTATCAATATCAGAAAATAACAATGGCGATGGAATTATTCAGCCAGGTGAGGTAATTGACATTGCAGTAGGATATCGAAACCAGTGGGGTGCAGCAACAGAATTCTACGCAACGGTGCATGCGACTTCTGGGGGTGGAGTACAAAATCCATATGTTACTTTCTTAAATGGTAATGAAGTGAAGTTAGAGGATATCGGAACCTTCGCGACACAGAATAATGGTTATATCTATGATGAATATGGGACTATTATTGGTGTTGAGAATCCAATTCGCGTTCAGATATCTGAAGATGCACCAAATGATGCAAATATCGCATTTTATATTAACTATCATGCAAAGAATGGGCTTGATAGTAATGATACAAACGTATATGTACAGAGGGAGGATTCTGTATATACATTAAGTGTACAAAAGGGTAAGGTTTTGTCAGGTAAGATTTCTCAGAGTATGACACTTACCAATGATGAATATTATATTATCGAGAACTCACTTCTTATTCCAAGAGGTGTAACTGTAGATGTAGAACCAGGAACTAAGATTCAGTTCTGGTCAGGAGATTCAGGCAGTGTATATGCAGATACGAATATTGCTTATATCCTTGTAGAAGGTAAGTTGAACTTTAATGGTACGGAAGAAGAGCCGATTGAACTCTTCCCAGGCAAGGATTATGAAGATTATCCTGTAAAGATTGTAAGGAATACAAACTATTCCAGTGCTGAAATCAATATGAGCTATTGTAAGATTATTAATCCAATTATTAATATTACCAATGGAGATCATCTTGAGATTACGCAAGATTATGATAGTTTGTATAGTAGGGATTATAATGAGAAGGGCAATATTGAGATGTGCGATGTAAAGGCTCTTGTTATTGCACAAAACATGTCAGATTCGAAGATTAAGAATCTTAGATCCTACTCTTATGGTACTGTGGATATTGCAGGTAAATTTGATACGGTACTGTTTGATAACTGTGCGATTAATTTCCCGGAATATGGAATCAGTTACAGGGTTGGAACGCAGTATTATTATGAGAGCATTAAGACAGAATGTGTTAATTGTACATTCTTAGTTAATCAAGGAGAAATAGAGAATCCTTGGACAGGTACCTTGAGCTATGTAACATCGGGTTTAACATCTGTTGGAACCAGATACGCAACCCCACAGTATACTTCATCTTCTGTTATTGAGCATAATGGTAAGAAATATGTGATGTACGATTTTGATAATTATTGGGCAGTGAATGGAAATCTAACAGATAATGATTATAAGTATTTGGTAGAGTCTATCAAGAATAATGGAGGAGTGATTCCAACATTAAATCCAGAGGAAGAGTGGGTAAGAGGATTAATTAAACAGTTTTATGAAGACCTAGGAATTGAATCGGGTTTATCAATCAATGTTATGACGGGTGTATATTATGATGAAGAATTGGGAGCACCGACATATGCTTTTGGCGGAGAATGGTCTCTTCCGGATGGATATTATTCGGAACCAAACGCTTATTATAAATATTTAACCATTTATTATTACAATTACAATGGTTCATGTTGGTCCAATACTGTGAGTTCATTAATGGACTATGTGCTTGTAGAATATCCGGCCGAAGCAGACGATTACAATATTGCAAATCCAGTTTTCGATGCAAGCTTGGCGAGAGAAGAATTGGCAAGGAGTAATGCGTTTAGATACAATGCAATTCTAAACAGATTACTTGAAACAGACATATCCAATTGGATGAAGCTTACTAGTAGAGATAGTAATAAATACAATTTCCTTGCAGATGACAACTATTGGGGAACCATAGATGAGAAGCTTATTCAAAAACAGATAGTTGATTTTGATACCAATATCAGCTTCCCAGATTATATTATTTCGCCTTACTTGGAAACACCGGCAGAGACAACCTATCCTTGTGTTGCGGATATATATATTCTTGATAAGGATGGAAATGAAGTTACTACTGTTGGAAATGGAACAATAGAGGTACATGTATTGTTCAACAGAGATATGGATACAACAATTCTTCCGACAGTTACCTATGGACCAGATAATCCTTATACCGATTATCTCATTAATGGTAGCTTTGTAAACGCAAGAGAATGGGTCGGAACAGTTGATATAAAGGTATTAATTAATCAAGGGCAGCAGTACTTCAAGGTAATTGGTGGCGCAGCAGCTGATGATTCATGGCTTACAATTGGAAGCGATTGGGGTAGATTTGGCTTTAAGGTAGAAGCAACAGGCGCAGAAGCACTTACTCTTCAGGGAGAGGGCCTTGAGGATGAGATTCACTTGATGTGGACACAGGATGATTATGAGCTTCTTGCAGGCTATAATGTATATAGAAGTGAAACAGGCGTAGAGGGAACCTATAAGAAGATTAATTCATCTATCGTTGCTGCAACGGACAAAGAATATTATGATATTACTGTTAAAGCAGGCAAGATATATTATTACTATTTCACAGTTGTAGATACAGGATTGCTTGAATCAAAACCATCCAACATTATTCATTGTGCATCTATTGATAATATTGCACCTGTAATTAAGCACAGCGCGCTGGAATCCGTTACTTATGGAATAAATGCAAGCATAGTTGCTACAATTACTGATAATGTAGCGGTAAACAGTGCAACACTTTATTATAGAATGCAGGGCGATACAGAGTATAAATCAGTTGCGATGGGATGTACTAGTGGCAAATCCTATAGTGCACAGATTCCTGCAAAAGATATTAAGGTTGGAGTGCTTGAATACTATATTGTAGCAGCGGATAGTATGACTTATGGATATGCAGGTAGTGCAACAGAACCATATGCAGTAGAGGCAAAAGCAGATGCGGTTCTTCTTTCGGTTGCTGCAAATGACCTTGTAGTAGGAAGAGAAACCACGCTTATTATCAATGGTATTAATCTTACAGATGAATTAGAAGTATATATTGGAGAACAGAAAGTAGATGTAACCTATGTATCTGATAAGGAGCTTTCCGTTACATATACACCAGACTATATGGGTATGAAAACAATTGAAATAAGGACGGACGGCGATGTATTATCAAGATTAAAAAAAGCGTTTGCTGTAAAAGATAGTTCCGTACGTGTATATAATGAAGCGTCTAAGGTATTGCTGATGGATAATTATAGCAATTCAATTCAGCTCCTAACGAACTTTAGCGGAAAAGTGGAAAGTATAGATATTAAGTTCTCTTATTTTACAGAAGACTTCATGGATACATCCTTTATTCCGTATGACCTGACAAGATGGATTGACGATACTCAAATGTATGAGTGGACAGAGGGTGGGTATAATTATACACGAACCGCTTCGGCCACAGTAAACGGGTCGTATGTAAACAATAATCAATTGGGATATTTATATGTATATGGCATGCTTGCGGAGATTGAATATGTAATTGAAAGTGTCGCAATTAATGGAGTAGAGGTTGAAAACATAGCATTCGATAATTACTTGATTGAGTACATTGCAGAGGAGGATTATGTTCCGATAGAGAGTGTTACCTTTACGGAGGATTATGTTGCGATGACGACAGGAGATACCTATAAATTGAACTATCAGGTATTTCCTTCAAATGCAACCTTCAGGGATGATGTTACAATAACGATCCAAAATGATTATGTGTCACTGGATGATGGCCTAATTACAGCGAATAGGAGTGGATGGGAATATATAAGAATATATGCAGGTGGAATGACAGATGAGATGCAGATTTACATTACACCGATCCCAATTACAGATATTATATTAGACACATATAGATATACAGGTGTTGCGGGAGAAACACTGACGTTAAATGCAACTGTAAATCCGGTAGAAAGTGACATGGATATTTATTGGTATATTAGTGACGGATACGACCATGCAACCATAAAATCTGAGGGCAATGGAAGAACGGCCACGGTAGTACTTATGGAAGCAGGATATGTAACAGTAGAAGTATATCGAGAGAATATTAAGAGACAGGTACTAATTGAAATTGTCGAAAATGAGGCTTTCGTGGACGTTGAGGAAGAACTTCTTACACTGTTGCCGAATCAATACTATAATCTTTCTTATACAATTAAGAATCAGGTGACGGAAGGTGCATTAACAGCTGTATTTAGCTCAAGTAACACAAATGTTGCACGAGTTGATGCAAATGGAAAAATCACGACCGTTGGTGTTGGCTCTGCGGTTATCTCTGCTAAGGTGTCCGGTAGTACGATTGTAGATAGTGTTATTGTTCTAGTTGGAAATGATAGCATGTCATATCTTCAGGGTGATATCAACATGGATGGAAAAGTGACTGCGACAGATGCGATGCTTGCACTTAAGCTTGTGGGATATGGACAGTGCAATGATGCGATTCTAAAGATTGCAGATGTAAATGCTAGCGCAGCGGTTACTGCAACAGATGCAATGCTGATATTACAGTATGCGACCGGAAAGATTGATAAATTTAATTAATGAATGGTGGTTACTATTTTGAAAATGCGTGTAAAAAATAAAATAATAGCCATAGTCATGTTGCTTGTTATGTTAGCAGGGATGATATTCCCTGCTGACATACGGACGATGGCAGGTGAAGAACCGTATATCTTTAGGGAACTATGGTTTGATAGTGATGGAGATGCAATTTTAGATATATATGTGAATAATTGTAAAGAGATAGGAAGTCTTTCGTTCGATGTCTCATACAACACTGAACAATTTGAATACATAAGGTATAAGACTGAATATACGGTGGGAAACACACTGGTTTCGGTAAATGAGAATAGTGGAACCATATCAGTTGCTGCAGTAACATTGAGCGGACTTGTAACTGATGCCATTTTGGTTCGTTTGGAGTTTGAAGTATTAGCTTCAGGGTCTGTCGAAGTTGCATTTCCGCTAGAAGTGACAGAATGTACGGATTTATATACAAATGCAGTTGCTGTTACATATGATGCGGAAGGCTACGTAGGGAATATGTATTTTGACCCAGAAAACTATTGTGGATTTACCCCATATATGATTGACAAAAATACATTTAGTATTAATGAGGTAATGGAGGTTGGTTGTCGCATAGACAATTCGCCGGGAATCTACAGCTGTGAATATACAGTTATATATGATGCAAATTATATAGAATATATCAGATATGAGATTCCACAATACATTAATGCAATGGTGGATGTAAATGTTGTGTCAGAAGGAGAACTACGAGTTGCAATAGCTTCTACAGAATTAATACACGACATGTTAAATCTGCTCACGCTAAAGTTTATTGCCAGGAAAGAAGTTGCGCAATGGGGTTATATTGACTACAAAGACACTACTTATGTAAATGCACAATTAAAAGAAGTTACTAATAACTCATATTACTATGGTGTAAATTATGCGATAACTAATAATGTAGAGCCTAACATTTTTACTATTAGTGGACCGGAAGCGGCAAAGACCTATGACACTATTACGGTTGAGGTTGCTATTGATGATAATAGCGGATTTAGCGCGATGACGTTAAATCTTAATTATGATGCCTCAGTCTTGAAATTTGTTGAGGGAGCAGTGGTGCAGGGAACTTTTTCAAATGTGATTTCTAATGTGTCCGGGGGAAATGGAACTGTTAGTATTGCGGTTGCAGCCGTGGAGGATGTCAGGGAAGATGGTACTTTTGCCAAGATTACTTTTGATGTGCTTAATGTACAGACGCAGGAGACACAACTTGAGTTAAGCATGGTGGAGTTTGTCAATAGTGCTATGGAAGAACAAGCATGTGTATGCGGAACATATGCATTGGTTGTTGAAAGAGATTGTGCTCACAAAGAAACAAGTGTGAAGAAAGAAAATGGCGTGGAGGCTACGTGCACGGAAGATGGAAGCTATGAAGAAGTGACAATATGTAATGCTTGTAATCGTGAGCTTTCAAGAGAGTCCAAGGTTGAAGTTGCATCAGGACACCAATGGGGAGACACGTGGATTATTGATTCAACAAGCCATTGGCATGCATGTGCACAATGTGGTGAAAAGGCTGATTTTGGAGAGCATGTAATGGATCCTGAAGAGGATAGTGTGTGTAGTGTCTGCGAAAAAACAATTGGAATTCCCGGTGATGCCAATGGTGATGGAAATGTTAATGGTAGAGACGTCTTATTATTAAGACAATACCTTGCAGGTGGCTACGATGTCACGATTGACGAAGGCGCATGTGATGTTAACAATGATGGAAAAGTCAATGCTAGAGACGTATTGTTGCTTAGGCAATATCTTGCAGGTGGCTATGACGTTGAATTAATGTGATTTTCTAAGGAAACTTAGAATTGTATTATGAATGAGAGAGGGTTGATGAGAGTGAATCGTTAGCCTTCTCTTTTTTAACCTTGGATATATTGATTTAGAAGCATTTTTGGGGCGGATTTATGTGCTTGAATTATTGACTTATGAGGGTAAATGAATTAAAATATTAACATATGTGAGTTCGTGTTTTATCATGAAAAATTTCTTGAAATTTTATTACAAAAGAAAGGAAGAGGGAAGTGTTCATGAAACAAAAAAAAATTATTTCATTTTTACTTGCATTTATGCTGGTTGTTACTACCTGTGTAGGCGGCATCTTATTACCAACACAATTACGTGCAAGTGAAGAACCAACAATTACAGTTGAAACTGTAACAGGAAAGCCAGGAGATACTGTTGAGGTAACAGTTTCAGTTGCTAACAACCCAGGTCTTATGGCGCTTTATCTCATAGTAAATCATGCAGATGAATTGACCTTAACCAAGGTAACAGACGTTTCTGACTGGGGCGATGAAGCTTTATATACAGCTGGAAAGAATTTATCTGCTAAGAATTATAAGATTAACTATGATGCAAGTATGTCTGCAAATAGTTATTACAACGGAGATGTAGTTGTTCTGACATTCAAAATTGCAGATGATGCAGCACCGGGTACTTATGATGTGGAAGTAACATATGACCAATCAAGTACTTTTAATTACGATGATGAAGACGTTGTTTTCGTATGTGAAAAAGGCGGAGTTAAGATTGATTGTGAACACAGCTTCACAAACTATGTAAGCGATGGCAATGCAACTTGTACAAAGGATGGCACCAAGACTGCACTTTGTGACAATGGATGTGGAGAAAAAGATACTGTAGCAGATACAGGCTCAATGATTGCTCATAAGTATACAAATTATGTAAGCAACAATGATGCAGCCTGTACAGCAGACGGAACCAAGACTGCAGCTTGTGACTATGGATGTGGCAAAACAGATACAGTAACAGATACAGGTTCTATGAAAGAGCATAGCTATACAAATTATGTAAGTGATAACAATGCAACCTGTACAGCAGACGGAACCAAGACTGCAGCTTGTGACTATGGATGTGGCAAAACAGATACAGTAACAGATACAGGTTCTATGGAAGAACATAGCTATACAAACTATGTAAGTGATAACAATGCAACCTGTACAGCAGACGGAACCAAGACTGCAAAGTGTGATGGTGGATGTGGCAAAACAGATACAGTAACAGATACAGGTTCTATGAAAGAACATAGCTATACAAATTATGTAAGTGATAATAACGCAACCTGTGCAGCAGACGGAACCAAGACCGCAACATGTGATGGTGGATGTGGCAAAACAAACACTGTAACAGATACAGGAAGCAAATTAACACACAAATATACAACATATACAAGCGATAATAATGCAACCTGTACAGCAGACGGAACCAAGACCGCAACATGTGATCATGGCTGTGGAACAAAGGATACTGTAACAGATGCAGGAAGCAAGTTAGAACACAAATATACAACATACACAAGTGATAATAACGCAACCTGTACAGCAGATGGAACCAAGACCGCAGCATGTGATCATGGCTGTGGAACAAAAGATACCGTAACAGATGCAGGGACAAAGATTGAGCACAAGTATACAACATATACAAGTGATAACAATGCAACTTGTCAGGCAGATGGAACCAAGACTGCAGCATGTGATTATGGTTGTGGAACAAAAGATATCGTAACAGATGCAGGAACAAAGCTAGACCATTCATTTACAAACTATGTAAGCGATGGAAATGCAACCTGTAAAGAGTATGGAACCAAGACCGCAGCATGTGATTATGATTGTGGTGAGAAGCATACAGTAGCTGATGAAAGCGCTTATGCAGAACACAAGTATACAACATATACAAGCAATAATGATGCGACTTGTGAAGCAGATGGAACCAAGACCGCAACATGTGATGGTGGATGTGGCAAAACAAACACTGTAACAG
>CAYMYV010000025.1:14477-15031 GCA_964394775.1 uncultured Lachnobacterium sp.
ATACAACATATACAAGCAATAATGATGCGACTTGTGAAGCAGATGGAACCAAGACGGCATCTTGTGATTATGGTTGTGGTGAGACCAATACAATTGCAGATGAAGGCACAAAATTAGCACATTCTGTTGAAAATTGGACAGTGGTAACAGAACCTACAGTTGATGAGTATGGTACAAAAGAAGGTTTATGTTCAACCTGTAACAAGACAGTATCGGAGCAGATTGATAAAGTAGTTGCTCCAGAAGATACTGAGGATACAGAAAATACTGAAGATACAGAAAACGAAACAGAGGATGGCACAGAAACGGACAAAATACCTGACAAGAGTGGTGGTTCAAACGTAGGCGGAAGTATTGCGCTCATGCTTGTTTCAATCATGGCAATTGTAGTCTGCTTTGGCATGAAATCAAGAAATTTCGTAAAATAAGGTTAGCAAGCCCGCGGTAGTATTACTGTGGGCTTTTTACCTTATAGGATTCGGGTGTCAAAAGGTGCTTTTACAAATTATGTTTGGCAAATTGCACAAATACAGTTTATTTTTCGACACGTATTT
>CAYMYV010000026.1:0-14873 GCA_964394775.1 uncultured Lachnobacterium sp.
TCATTTAATACATAGTAGAATACATTAGAGCTTGGAAGACCACTTGGAGTCACTTCTCCTGTTTTCACGTTTGTTCTGGTGCAAGCCTTATAATCGATTACTTCAAGCACTTCATAATCGCCAATTGTTGAAGGAACGTCTGCACGCGCTTTATTCATCAGTGCATTAATCTGTGCAGCACCATCAATACCCTTTAAGGTAAGTGTTGTAATATCCTCTTTGTAATAGCCATATTTCTCATACATCTGAATCATAGCGTCCCAAAGAGTCATATTCTGCTTCTTGTAATAAGCAGCCACTTCGCAAAGCATAACAACTGCTGCAGGAGCATCCTTATCACGAGCGTATGTTCCCGGAAGACATCCATAGCTTTCTTCCATACCAAATACATAATTCTTGTCACCAGCTGCTTCAAATTCACGAATCTTCTCACCGATGTATTTGAAACCGGTTAATGTCTCCATATATTCCACGCCATACGCATTTGCAATTGCCTGACCCATAGCGGTAGAAACGATGGATTCTACCAAAACAGGGTTTTCCGGCATTGTGCCCATTTTTGTCTTCTCGGCTAATATATATTCTGCAATAAGCATTGCTGACATATTACCTGTAAAGCTTACATATTCACCGGATTTGGTATCCTTGCAGTATACACCAAGACGGTCTGCGTCAGGGTCAGTTGCAAGAACGATATCTGCGTCTTTTTCTTTTGCCAATGCAAGTGCCAACTCGAAAGCTGCTGCACTTTCCGGGTTTGGAGATGGACAGGTTGGGAAATTGCCATCTGCAATCGCCTGCTGTGGCTCTACATATACCTGTTCAAAGCCAAGGTCTGATAACACTCTGGTAACAGGAAGTAAGCCTGAACCATGAAGTGGTGTGTACACGATCTTGATATCCTTCGCCATCTCTTTGATTACTTCCGGATGAATCGATAAAGCTCGTACTGCTTTAAAATACTCTTCATCTACAGAATCGTCAAGCACAACATAAAGTCCTGCTGCGATTGCTGCTTCCTTGTCCATAGTCTTAACCATGTCAAAGGAAGTAACCTTCTTAACTTCATCCATAATATTTCCATCATGTGGAGGTGTAACCTGTGCACCGTCCTCCCAATATACCTTGTATCCATTATATTCCCTTGGGTTGTGGCTTGCTGTAATAACAACGCCTGCAAGGGTTCCTAAATGACGAACTGCGAATGAAAGCATTGGAACCGGTCTTAAGTCCTTGAATACGTATGTCTTAATACCGTTTGCTGCTAAACAAAGTGCAGTTGCATCTGTAAATTCATCATGCATATTACGTGAATCGTGAGCAATTACAACACCACGTTCCTGACCGCCTTGTGCGATAATGTAGTTTGCAAGGCCCTGTGTCGCCTGACGTACTGTGTAAATGTTCATACGGTTCGTACCGGCTCCAATTACCCCACGAAGTCCTGCGGTACCAAACTCTAATGTACGATAAAAACGATCTTCAATTTCTTTCTCATCTCCTGCGATTGCAGTAAGCTCTTGCTTGGTAGCTTCATCAAAATAAGCATCTGTACACCACTGATTATATGTTGCTTTGTAATCCATATAAATAACCTCCTATGCATTATATGCCATTGTTAGAAACATTGTAGCACAACAAATAGATTTTGACAAACTGGTTTTGTATATAATAAGAAAATCGCAAATAATGTCGCACATATGTCATGTCGACGCATGTCGACCGTTGTCAACCATGTATAAAAAAGCGTCATTCTGTGACTAATGTGCTATTTTTTCAATCTCTTTGCATGCTACCATTCGATTCAGATGAAGCATCGCATGAAATGCAAGCAAATTGATTTAGCTATTCGCTTTATGATACAATTTTGTATATTTTCCCTTCAACTGCGCATTCTCCAGTTTATTATAAACATTGTTATAGACAGCGCTGTTTTGAGCATATTTTTGATGCTTTTCCATTATTTTAACAAAGGTTTCCGCAGCCCTTTTGCTTGTAAAGCCATTCACCTTTGAAAAATAACTAATCACGAATTCATCGCTGTAATTTAACACGTCTAATAATGTATTTTCGTCCTGCGGAATCGATGCCATAGCCATTCGGCTCTCCTCCGGCAATTCCTTATATGCATCCCGATTCTGCACCAATTTAAGGAACTCCTTATTGCGATACATGCATGCTCGTGTTGTGGCGAAGCCCTTTGTGTTTTTGAACATAAACAGATATACGTTCCATAAGGTATCCAATTTTTCATATTCAATCACAAATTGACCTGCCTCCTGTGTTCTCGAGGAAACATAATTTTGATAATGCCTTCTTTTGTACATCTCTTCATTAAGCATATCTCCGTATATGTATATGTTCGGCATCGCAAGTAGATTTCTTATCGTTTCCTTTGTCACCTTTCCGGCCTTGTTTATCGCCCTAATATATGCTTTACACAGGTCATCATTTCCGCTAACCTTTAAAGCCGGCAAAATCTCCTGCTCCAGTTCCGGAATGAGACATTCTGTAAAATCCATAAAGCGGACAATTTCTTCAGGTACATTTAGTTTTAGCGCCAAGCGCAGTTTCTCTACTATCAGCAATTTCTTAGGCAATGACATAAGCGAAAAGCGCACCTTCTGCATATCTAGCTTATAAAAGACCTTAGGAACTGTGGTTTTTTCCATCGCTGCAACATACTGGAAAATTGAAAATGCTGCTGTGCTTTTTCGGAACTGCCGATTACAAAATCCCACAAATATATCGCCTTCATCCACAGCTGCTCTGCTTGAATCATATAGCTCAAATGCTGTGTCCAAATGTGTAATATGTTCCATTTCCTCTTCCGTAATCAGTGGATATGGCGATTGGAAAAATTCCTCCAGCCCTGCCATCTCATCCTTGAACCTCTTACAGCCCCAAAAACGGATTTTCATAAACAATTCTGTACGTTCTTCCCATATCGCATCCCCATAGACTCCCATCACCGCATAGAAATCCTCCCAGGTCAGCTCTACTTTTCCCGGATACGAAGTCATCATATTGAGCAAATAATCCTTCAGGTACCCAAAGTCTTTCATCTTATTGCAGATTTCTTCATTAATCATACCCGGTTTATCCAATTCTTGGATACGTTCCATTTGCGCAATGCTGATTTCACTTAGCTCTACCCCATTTATCATATCGAAATAATATGTGGCATCAAGCTCCCCTTCCGCTATCGCACCGTATATTGCCTCCTCTAATTTTGGTATTAGTTTTTTACGCAGCAATACATACTGGAGGACATCCTTTGCAATGGAAGCAACCGTGAAGGTTTCCGCTAATTGAACGTAAAAGTCCTCCGCTTTTATTTGAACGGATACATCCTTTTCTAACAGAACACGACTGCATATTGTATCAATCACCGCTTCATCCAAATTGTCTACAGAGGTTTTTACCATATCCAGAACGCAAGCTAAGGATACATCCTTTAATTTATCAATCTCCTCTTTTTTAAGTGGTGCGTCTGAAATATCAAATAAATTTGTATATCCTTCGATATGCTCCATATGTTTATCCAATATATAGCTTCGGATGACCACTATGGTATCCACCTCATTTTTGAGTATCGCACGACTCAACATACGTGTACCATTTTCCATATTTGTAACACTATCTATCATTCTGTAGTGTTCCGGCATAATCTCACTTATATTGGAAAATGTCTTCGAAACCAAATTCAGCAAATACTTCGGGAACCCCCGCTCTGCAATCTGCCATAATTCATTGGAATACAGCACCACCTCCGGCAATTGTGCAACCAGCTCTATTGCGTTTTCCATCGCCTCTATTATGATGTGATTTTTAGAAAAAGCCACTTCTGCAATGTCCTCTCGCATCTCATCCGTCATATTTTCGTTATAAATGATAAGATTTCTCACACGTGTTTCCTGTACATTGTACAAATAGCTGTTTTTTGGATAATTGAAGAAATAACTACGGTAATTTCCATCAATCAAATGAGCCTCAAGCATCTGATATAAGGTTTTCAAAAACTCTTCTTTTGATTCCCCACCTCCGGAAAAGGCTTCGATAAATTGTGTTTCTGTGCCCTGTTCCTTTGCATACCAGGTCACCATATTTTCCAAATCTCTATCCGAAAGCGCATAGAATTCCTCTGAAAACGCACTTCTAAGATATGCAACTGCTGCGCACTTAGGAAATTCTGCAGTATGCTTTCCAAATTTAGTCGTCAGGCTCTCAAATAACACAATCGCATCATTTAAACGCTCCTTTACCTGTCGCAGGGTCAAGCGTTTGCCAAGGATAATCCATGGCATACCCGGTATCTGATGCACATTGTCGCTGTCTTGTATCTCCAATCCGAGGTCTGCCAATTCCTCGCGTTTCTCCTGAATTAGAGCTTCCAATACCGAATCGAAATTATCAATATTGATTCTCGTCAGGTTAAGAGAATAATCAAACACCTTATCATATACATAGCTATTCTTCGCCGCAGGATCACTACAT
The DNA here is from genome assembly GCA_964394775.1 of uncultured Lachnobacterium sp. Lineage (GTDB taxonomy): Bacteria > Bacillota > Clostridia > Lachnospirales > Lachnospiraceae > Roseburia. Next base: position 4,498 of record CAYMYV010000026.1, read on the forward strand.
TTCTCTTGTAATATATCCTCCGGCATGATGTTTACAATAAAAGTAATTTGATTAATAAAATGTTTCTCCGTTTGATCATTCGGCACATAATACTTACGTAGCTCCTTTAAGAAATGGTATACCTTATCCCCATCCTCTGTGCGGTCCAAATCCTCAATGACAACCACAATATGCTTCGCACCTGATATCATCGATATCAGCCTGGTATACCAATTCTTTGGCAATAACACATGCTCTCTGTATAAATCAATCAGCTCATTTTCTTCTACTTGTCTGTTCCCTTCCGAATTCTTAGAAGAAAAGATAATCTCCGTCTTAACAATCAACAGGAGCACTACAATTCCGCAAAACAGGTATCCCAGCAAAATCAACAAGTTAAGGACCTTTTCCTCTACAAATCCGGATGCAACAATGGAATCTGCAAAATACTGAACCACAAGCACTACCGCTAACAATATTACTGCAAAATTGATGCAGAAGCTCCACCAGCGACTCTCTGTACTCACCTTGAACATTCCGAAATTCCGTCCGGTTCTTCTGCTGAAATAGCTGCTCTTATGCGGATATACCATCGCAATCAGCTGATATAAGAACATACGATGCAGCTCCAGGGTCTGCTCCGTATTATTTTCCAGCTGACTCCACAGATTCACCTGACAATAGACACGTTCACACTTTCTGCCATAACGCTTCTCCCAGCCATGGTATTTCTCCTTGAGCAATTCAATCAGGCTGGATTTACCCGTGCCAAACCTTGACACAACTGCAATCATATCCGCACCATTTTCAATTGCACTCTCTAAATAATCCACATACACGCCCATACCAATCTCATCATAGCTCTCCTCTGAAATCGGCTTGTTCATGTATGGAATCTTGCGATTAAGCTGCCTAATCTGCGTCTTATCCTTACCGGATAAGGTAAGAAACAGATTCCTGATTAATTCTCCCAATCTTGCAAATATTGTCTTCATTACTGCTCACCTTCTCTTTTGTGTTTGGATATATTTATTATACTACATTTTTCCAAAAAAACACTCCAAAGCATTACACTTTGGAGTATTTTAACGCCTACACGTTGAGGATAGTTTTTAATCCTCATCTGGAGTAATATCCTTTAGGGCAGACTTGTTCACAAGTACCGCATTCACAACATATCGATTCTCTGTCAGAGTTTTACTCATACAAGTACACATAGTAAGCATTGGTGTATCTGTTGTCACTACAGTGTCTCTACGGATGTTCGCATTCATATCACGAATCGAGAAAATCTCATCTATATAATCCTGATAGCCCTCCGGCACACCAAAATCAAAATTATAATAGATGTGATCATCCGTATACATGTATGCCGCAAAAATATTATATACCAGCACTGTTTCAGGAGTATAGATATATACATAACGATATTCATCAAAGAACTGTGCATCCTCAAAATAATGAAGTGAACCAAACATCGTTTTATTACCCATGTTGTGAGCATATAACAAGGTATTATAATCGGAAAAATCCTTGCTTGTTACAGTCTCAGAATATACACAACCTGGATATCCCTTCTTTCCATTCAAATTGCGATTTAGATAATAAGTATCTATCTCTGGATGCTGCAGAACTGGATAATCCACCAGAGTTCCAGGGATGTAAATCCAAGCATAGATATGCTCATTGGTCTCATAGAGTTCTTCCCAGTCTAATTCCTTCTCAGGGATAGTAATTCCAAGAGCAGCCAACTCATCAATCTCTGTTTCAGTCTCGGTTTCTGCTCCGGTATCTGTGACAGCTTCTGTCTCTGACTCAGATTCACTGTCAGTAACAGACTCTGTTTCCGACTCCGTACTCATCGAAGACAATTCTTCATACTGTTTCTCCGCCTGCCATTGTACATACCAGTCACGAATCATGATTCCCATGGAAATGACAAACATTAGCAGAAAAACTACAAACAAAATTCTATATATAAGCTGCTTGAGCCTTGTATTCTCTTTTTTATCTTTAACCTCATTCTTATTTTCGTTTTTATTCTCACTCATAATTATTTCCCTTTTTGTAGTAACTTAAAAATTTGCCGGAGGCTAAAGCCTCCGGCAAATAACCACATGTGTATAATGTTGTTTTTGTTTTTTGAATATATCTTTTAAACGACATATTCCAAATAATTATTTGTTAAATTTAACTTTTTTGCCACATACAACTGCGCCTGAAAGACCAGCTGCTGCAACTAATGGTAATACTGATAATGCTACGCCAAATTTTCCAGCTTCTGGAATAACTTTAACGATAGCGATTGGTGAAAGTGAATCTACAGAAATTGTAACTTCACCTTTTGCTACAGATACAACTTCAATAGCTTCCCATTCTGTACCATTCCAGTGAAGAGCTACGATTGTGTCAACTGTATCTGTTGAGAAGATACCTTCAACTTTAAGAGTAATCTTGGTACCAGCTGTTACTTCTTTATCTAAAGAAATGTCAGCCATACCTAAAACTTTAGCCTTAACTTCTTCTGTTTCAGCCTGAAGTAATTCTACTACAGCATCTTCTAATGCTTCTACAGCAGCTGTATCTTCAACTTCTTCTACTGTAACTGTACCAGCCTCAGATGTAGCATCGGTAACATTTTCTGCTAATGTAGCAACGCTATCAATGATAACATCTTCACCTGTAGCAGATTGAGCAGCGTATACTGGAGTTGTTCCAAGTACTAAAACTGCTGCAACTAATGCGATAATTCCCTTTTTCATTGGATTGTTCCTCCTTTCTCGCGTATTCATGTGGTCTATATCAAATAGCTCCATTGCTGGAAGCTATTAGATATCAATTATCTTTTGTACCTATTATTTGGCAGGCACTTCTTCATAAAACACCTGAATAATCAAGTCATAAAGGGCAGCATCGTCAACATAATACTCTTCGAACTTCTCCCCCATAACTGTCTCTCCCGGCACGGTATAGAGACGACTCTCATCATATTCATATGATTTCAATTCAGATATAAAGTTTAAAAAATCCACATTGGTAACAATATGTTCTTTAATGGATTCATATAATTCTATTGTCTTGGATGTGCCAGACTGTGCAACAGCCTGCAGCTCTTTCATAAGTGCAGCAATATACTGCTCCTGTCGGCGCAAACGATTGGTAGCACTGTCAAATTCATCTATATCTCTAGATCTTAAGTAATAGTAGGCTTCCATACCCTGGAGAGTCACTGTCTCTCCCTTCTTAAGGTTCACACCAGCGCCTTCATTTACAATATCCTCAAGAATGGTAACTTCTACACCACCAACTGCATCATTTAGGATTGGCATAGCGCCCATGGTTACCGACATATATCCATCAATTGGCAGATTGTAGAATAAATACTTCACTGCATCAACTGTTCTACTACAGCTTAGATGCTTCCCATCTCCAAAGCTGTGCTGTGTACAAATCTGAGCAGTGGTTGTCCCAAGGCTCGCCCCGGTCTCTCCAAACAATTCCACCTTCGTCATGGAATTACGATTAATTGAGATAACGGATAACGTTTCATCATCAGAGTTGGTTATAAGAAGAAACATCGCATCGGATTGTCCACCCTTAGCCACGCCTTCTACTGGCGAATCCTGCTCCTCCTTATCGATACCTAAGAATAAATAGGTGTTAATATCTGTATTGAACCGGTAATACTTCCCCTGATAGCTAATCACGCCCTCCTGCCACTTCTCCACATATTCAGTTTCTGTGTCAGTACCAGATTCAGTGCTCTGTGTGTTAGTACCCGTCTCTTGATCCTTCTTCTTTATGGCAAATATTATAACACCAATTAATATCAGAATCAATACAATGGAAAGTATTAAAAAAGGCACATTCGTATTTTTGTTATCAATATCTAGTCTTTGTCTCATATTTCTAAATTATTTGTACAAATTGATAAATTGCATAGGACGAAAATAGTCCCATTTAAAACAATATATCGTTTCTTACACCGAATGTCAAGAAAAAATGGTACTTGGAAACCAGCGCAGCAAAAAGGCAGAGTCTCCTCTGCCTTTATAAACTCATTTTAACTTTTTATTTTTCGCCTTCTTCTGATGCTTTCTTCTTATCGGAAGTCAACGCCTTCTCTCCTGCAAGATACATAGTTAACAATCCAAATAACACTAAGCAAGTAGATGCATAAATCATCTTTGGAATAATCTGCTCATAAACAAATGCACAAATCATAGTAGCAGTTTCACCACCAATGAATAGTGCAATTACATATCCGAAAAAAGTCAATCCTCCGACAAAGAGTGTTATCATGATGCCGTATCCAAAAATCAATTTGCATACATCGGATATTTTCTTTAATGTTTCTTTCATCACGAGTACCTCCTTATAATCCAATGATTGGTAACCAACCCATCAAAACAACTACTTCCATAATAAACTGAGCAGCTACCCACCATAAATTATTCTTAAATGTTTTACTAAAATCAGATTCTGCCAAGCTCATACCCGCATACATTCCCAGTCCCAATGGTGGTGTAATGCCACACATAACACCACAGATACAAGGAAGCATTGCTGCTGCAAGAATTGGATTTACTCCCACCGATGCAAGTGTTGTAATAAATACTGGTCCAAAAATAACAACAAGAGAAGAACCAGGAATAACCATACCTAACACACAGGTCAAGACACAAATAAATATTACAAGTCCAAATTTACTGAAATCAATTCCTATAATAAAGCTTTCCATCTCAGCCGCAACATTCAAATCAGAGAATAAGGCACCTATCATATATCCAAATACACATACGCCAATTGCTGGAGCGATAGACTTAATACCATCTGCAAACCACTTCGCCATCTTATGTGGAGTAGGTTTATCCTTTGAAATTAAGAAAGAATATATTGCCGCAATACCAGGAATAAATAACAGTACACTACTTGAAAAATATTTCGCACCTGTTGCTCCAAGCCTCTCTGTAAAGAATGTATCTTTGAAAAGGTAATCTAAAACAAAAGGAAGCAAAATAATTACAGGTAACAATAGTCCCTGCCAACCCTCTTTCAAAGTTTCCTTCACACTTGGGAGATCTTCCTTTGCCATTGGTTTTACCTTATAGTACTTACAGAAGCCAAACACCATAAGTATACGTTGTGCAATAAACCAAATGGCAATTCCCCACAATACAATCCAAAACTGTCCCTGTGTCATATTGCTCTCCGGATACAGTGCCATAAACGCACTTAGCGCAGCAATAATATTGGATGATGGTGGAATCATATTTCCCAGATAAGAAGCATTACTTTCAATATTCGCTGCAAGTTCTGGTGGAAAGCCTGACTTCTTCATGGCTGGAATTGTAATAGCGCCTGTAGCCATAACGTTGCCTGGACCCGAACCAGATAAGGCTCCCATGAAAGAGCTCGCAACTACTGACACATAACCTGCACCACCTGTAACTCGTCCAAGTATAGACAAGATGATTGCAACACAGCTGTCGATGATTTTTGTTTTTGTTAAAATAATAGACATCGCCACAAATGCTGTCATTGAATAAAGTAACGATGTTTTGAGTCCTTTGTCGATATATGCGCCGACATTCGCCCATGTGCCCGTAACTGTTAATAGTACGATAAAGCTGATTAGAACCGCTTCATATACAGGTCTCTTCAACCACATAAACCATACTATAATAACTGCGAGCATGATGCCAAGATAAAGAAATGCTGATGGCATTGTTCAGTTCCTCCTTAGTTTATAATAATTTAATAACTATAGACAGTATAATCTTTTGATTATACTTTGTCAATAAAAATAATGCCTATTCGGCATTATTTTCTATAAAAAGCGATTTCATTACACTTATGAAGTCTTTCACTACAGAAGAAATATATTGCTCCTTACGATAAGCCGCAACTACACTTCTCCGTGGCAGCTCTTGCGTAAGTGAATAATAACTAATTCTGTCTTCATCATCCACTTTACACACTCCCGTAGGTACTAGAGCCACACCTACTCCCTTTCTCACCATTTCGATTTGAGCCTCCAGACTTTTTACTACTGCAGCTATTTTCAACTCCACACCACAGTCTACGCATAAGTTATTCAAAGTTCTTTGCATAATCTGAGATTCCGTAATCATAACAAATTCTTGATTCTCTAGAAGTCTGAAATCTACTGCTTTATACCCACACCCCTCTTTTACAATTGAATGGTTTAGAAGAATATCATTCAACTTACTATTTGGGGGAACTGCTATAACTATCTCCTCGCTCATAATGACCTCATAATCAAACTTCTTTTCATCCACAGGTAATGTAAGGACGCATAGGTCAAACTCTCCTTTTTCTCCTGCTTCTTTTAATTCATTTGTTTCGCGCTCATCTATAACTACATGTATGCCTGGATATAATTTCTTGAATTTTGCTAAAATAGCAGGCATCATCGTAACACTTCTAAACGGCGTAGTCCCAATAATAATGGAGCCCATCTTATGTTCCGCCAAATCTGAAAATCTATGTTGCATCTGATTCTCTAAATCAAGAATCTTTTTCCCAGCTTCTATATATACTTTTCCAGCATCCGTCAAACGTACATTTCCGTTTGCACGATTAAACAACTCCACACCAAGCTGCGACTCTATCTTTTTGATGTACTGACTCAAAGATGGTTGTGATATATTCAATTCTTCAGCTGCCCTTGAAAAAGAACCTGCATCAGCAAGGACAAGGACATACTTAAATTGTTTCATGTTCATATATGCATACTCCTAGTATCTAATCAAATGTATACATTTTATTAAGATAGATATATCCTAACATCCTTTTATTAAAAATGCAATTCATCCTAGATTTCCATATATAATTGGCAAATCTACTCAATTTCGTTCTCAATAAAATCAACAATTTTCATAGAAATTCTTTTATTCTCTTTTATTTGCAACCATATGACATCAACACTAAACTCAAACAGATTGATGTGCTTATCGAGTATGATAAAACTATTGCTGAGGCAGTGGCTGAAAACTATGCATATATCAAGCAGTTTGAAACCCAATTAGGCATTGTAACTGTATAAAGTCACTCACAGCCTCCCATCTACTTGACCGCCAAGTAGATGAGAGGCTGTGTTTTTACTTTTCTATATTACATAGTACAAAAATCATTTGATATGTTTCACTACCCAATTGCATTTGTATAAGGCATTGCATAGCATAATACAAAGAATAATCCCAATAATATACCAAACACTAGATAAACATATGTTAAACGATGTGTCTTTTTTTCTTCAATAGGATCCTTTTCGCTTTCTGGACGTACATGCAACTCCTTATAACGCTCAATATCCTTATCGGTTGCTTTTTTATATTTGCTTCCAACTATAATACCTAAGATACTTAATACTAGACCAATGAAAAAAGGATCTAGATAAATAGGCAATGTTATGTTTCCCAATGCAGAAACTGCTTTAGGTACTGCACAACCAATAAAACCTAACAACATCCCCCAGAAAGCTCCTGTTTCACTGATATTCTTATACCAGACACTTGCAAGAGCTACAATTCCCCATGAGCTAGCTATTACCGTACCACCAAAATACATAATCCAGAAAATCTGAGGTGGATTTAAAAATGCGATAACCAGAACAATAATACTAACAATCGCCATTCCATAACGAGATTTCTTCAACTCCTGCTCCGTAGTAGTATTCTCTGTTTTCTTAAGTACATCATTGGTTACAGATGCCCCTACAAGTGAAAGGAATGTAGATGCCGAAGAAATACCAGCAGACAATATACCAGTCAGCATAACGACTCCTATAATAGCTGGCATACAATTCATTGCAGCCCATATAATAGAAGTACTAGCATCCTGTAATTCAGGATTTATATGATATACAAATGCCGCCGTAAAATATAATGCTGTCGTTACGACAACAACTCCCATAGATGCCCAAACAGATGAACGAACAACTGTATGCTCATTTTTTGCCATCAAATAACGACTAGTTTGCCATGGACTAACCATAACTACAATGGCCCAAACAATTCCATATACCACAGCCCATATTAAATTCTGAGCTCCTGTTGGATACATGTAGTCCAAATTGTTAGTCCATGCAATGATACCCGGTCTAGTAACCGATTGTGCAAGGGACTCGATGGTTTCATTCCAACCTCCGGCAGCATTTACAACAAACGGAATTCCGATTAACGCCGCCACTAGAAATACTATAAACATAATAGTATCTGTTAATAATACTCCCATAGAACCAGAATATACAGTAAAAATAGTGAACGATAACCATGCAATTATTACACACACACGATAATCTAGTCCCGTCAAAGTAGTCATCAATGTAGAAACACCTTGTATTGCAGATAAAAGATAAGCCGATACAGCTACAATAACCGTTATCGCTGCCAGTTTTCTTAATCTAGGTGAATCAAATCGTTTGTCAAAATATTCTGGAACTGTATTTACCTTTGCTCGTCTAATATACTTGCCGAATAAATTGGCTCCATATACATATCCTGATGCCTGTAAAATACCTACAATGGTTATTCCCATAAAGAAACCACTATAAACCTCTCCTGTGTCGCCTAAAAATGCTCCTGTACTTAAAAAAGAAGCAATTAATGAACCCACTATCAGTATTACAGGAGCTTTACGTCCCGCAACATAATAATCATTTATAGTTTCAACTTTTCTTCCTGCAAAAACACCAATAACAATGAATAAAACCATTGCCACCATCGTACCTATTACATATATATTATTCATTATTTATCTCTCCTTTTGCTCGTCATAATACCATAAAATATAGCTGAAATAACATACCATAATCCAAATGCAATCGCTAATACAAATTCCATACTTACTCCTTCTCCCACCAATATGTTTGGTCAGGTTTCCATCCTATTAATTCTTCAAATTCTTTACGTAGTCCATGTCCTACGCCCAACTGATCTCCAACAAATTCTCCAGCCCAATTACCTTCAACCACGCACCATCCTTTTTCTGAAAGAGCCATATCCCAGCCAACATAACACAAGTCAGGTACAACATTAAGCATTAAGTCCGTAGCCATCGCGATCAACTCTTTCCACTTAGGAATCTGAAATCCTTCAATTCGAATATTTGTATCTGGATGATACTCAAATAGTTCTCCTTCTTCAGGGATACCCTTTCCTATTATAACTCCTGTTTCAGAATCAACCAACGCCATAATACCGCCCATAGCAGCATTAATCAAAAACGAACCACCTCTTCCAATGTCAATTCTTGGATACCAAATATGTACTTTATCTCCGATTTTAACTGTAACTAAACGAATGGAGTTAACTGAATCCGGATGTAAAACTGCAATTTCTGGGTCCTGTTTAATAATCTCCTCTAGGATCAAAGCTGTCGCTCCCCATAGGGTGCTGTTACGGACATTATCTGCTATTTCCTCTAGCAACTGGTCAAACAACTGCTTAGGATCAGTTCCCAGAGCATTCACCTTATGAACACCTTTTCCCTTACCCAAACCAATTGGCTTAACTACAAATTCCGAATGTTCTTTCACGAACTCACAAAAAGCTTCATAATCATTCTCATCTTTTATTTGAATAGCATCTCGACGGTAGTAATCCTTCATCAATTGATAAGCTTCCCACTTATTCCCAAGGTAGTGTCGTGACTCCTTAGGGTTGAGATAATCCATATATACATATCGCATTCTGTGAGTCATATACTCTGACTTTTGCTCATGGGTCTTGTTAGCAAAGTCAAAATAAAATTCCTCGGACGTATTATTGCCATACATCCAATAATCATATACTGAGCGGAAAAACACCTCTTCCATCTCCTCCTTAGAAGCGTTTGGCATATGCGCATTGAGAGTTTCACGAATCCCACTCATCCAACGTTCATCATATCTATCTCTATTTTCATTAAAGATCTTTTCACCAATTTTTCTTATTTCATTTAAATCACTAGTAATCGGTATCTGCATCATGTAGCTTGATTTCCTCCTGTTTTTTGTAGTTATTCCCACCAATATTCTTGCTCTGGTTTCCAGCCAATCATTTCCTCAAACTCTTTTTTCAAACCTCTGCCATAGCCTAACTGGTCACCAACAAATTCTCCAGCCCAGTTACCTTCTACAACACACCAGCCTTTTTTAGAAAGAGCCATATCCCAACCAACATAACATATGTCTGGAACAACGTTGAGCATCAAATCAGATGCCATTTCAATTAATTCATTCCATTGTGGAATCTGAAATCCTTCAATCTGTGCCCCTGTATCAGGATGAACTGCGAAACTTTCTCCACTTTCTGGAATACCTTTTCCAACAATTTTCCCAGTTTCAGGATCAATTAATGCCATAATACTCCCCGCTGCAGCATTAATTAAGA
>CAYMYV010000027.1:0-13454 GCA_964394775.1 uncultured Lachnobacterium sp.
CGAAGTGTCACCAAATCTTCTACCGGGAAAAATCCTCTCTGTGCCAGTGTAGAGTAAAGGCCCGGTGCAACGTGTCCTTTGGATAATACGAAACGGTCACGGTCTTCCATTTTCGGATTTTTCGGATCAATGTTCATCTCTTCGAAGTACAGATATGTAAAAATTTCTGTTGCTGACAATGATCCACCTGGATGTCCAGCTTTTGCACTGTGTACTGCTGTAACAATGCCTTTGCGAATCTCGTTCGCGGTTTTTGCGAGCTCTAAATTGTTCATAGTCTCTTCCCTTTCTAAAGTAGTGTTCTACCTTCGAGGGCTCTAAGAAGAGTCACCTCGTCAATATATTCCAAATCGCCTCCGACCGGTACGCCGCTTGCGATTCTGGTTACCTTAATGCCGGTCGGTTTTATCAGCTTGCTAATGTACATAGCTGTTGTTTCACCTTCCAGGCTCGAGTTGGTGGCGATAATTACTTCATCCACATCCTGCTCTAAACGAACCATCAACTCTTTTAATTTGATATCATTTGGACCGATTCCCAGCATTGGAGAAATCGCTCCATGCAACACATGATACACTCCGTCGAACTTTCCTGTTTTCTCATATGCAGCCAGGTCTCTTGTGTTTTCCACCACCATAATGACCTTCTGGTTGCGGGACTGATCCTTGCAGATTGGACATATTTCATCATCCGTAAGTGTATAACAATGCTTACAGTATTTTACATTTCTTTTTGCTTCGATAATTGCGGTGGACAAGCTTTCCACCTGTTCCATCGGCATATTCAGCACATGAAATGCCAATCTCTGGGCTGATTTTGCACCAATTCCCGGAAGTCCGGAAAATTCTTCTATCAATTTTGATATTTGTTTACTATAGTAATCCATGCTTCTCTTGGCTTAGTATATTCCTCCGCCAAGTCCTCCTGTGATTTTTGACATAGACTGCTGGGAAGCTTCTTCAATCTTGCGGAAGGCTTCGTTCGTTGCAGCTACGATTAAATCTTCTAACATTTCGATATCATCCGGGTCAACGACTTCTTCAGATAATTTTACTTTTAATACTTCGTGTTTTCCGGAAACAGTTACTTCTACAGCTCCGCCACCTGCTGATGCAGTTGCTTCCATCTCTTCCATCTGTTTCTGTGCCTCTTCCATCTGACGCTGCATTCTCTGCGCCTGCTTCATAAGGTTGTTCATGTTTCCCGGCATACCGCCCTGAAATCCACCTCTTTTTGCCATGTTTATATCCTCCTGATTTAAAAATTCTCTTCTTCTATATCGAACTGTATCAAATCGCGAAGGTCCGGAACTGACTCCTTCGCACTGCGACCGGTTTCGTTCTTTCTTACAGAAACCTCAATCTCTTTGCCAATGCGCTTTGCAATAATTTCTTTTAGTGTGGTAATGCAATCGGAACGGTTTTCATTCAAATATCCAAACGCATTCTCATCATCTAGCACTAGCAGCAGCTCCTGATTGCCTCCTAAGGATGGAACTGCTTTGCCAAGATAGGTCTTGGTAATTGCTCCAATCTCTGAGAGAATGGATTTCCAATTCTTAATCACCTGCTCAATATCTGCCGGAATAGCTTTTGGTAGCTGTGGTTTTTCTACGGAACTCATACCATCAAGACCTGCTCCCTGACCATTCGCGCCTGTGAGACCTATACCGGATGTGCCGGCTGACACTGCCGCTACCGGAATCCCACTTGCAATTTTGGCTTCAAGACTTGCCAGACGGTCCATTACGGATTCATAATCCTTTTCCATCTGAGGCTTGCATAGCTTAATGATTGCAATTTCTATTAAGATACGCTTCTGGGAAGCATATTTTACCTGATTACTAAGCTCTGAGAAAATGCGAATATAACGCATCAAAACCTCTGGCTTTACCATAGCGGCTTCTTCCTTAAGTATCGCAATATGCTCTCTGGACATGTCTAACACTTCTTCCATATCGTCCGAGCTTTGCATCAAAAGTAAATTACGCAAATACCATGTAAAATCCGTTACCATCTGACCCATTTCACGGCCTTCGTCCACAAGACTATCGAGCGTTGCTACTGCTCCGGCAATGTCCTTTGCAAGTATCTGTCGCAGTAATCTTGAAAATACTTCTGTATCAACTGCTCCAAGTACTTCTAACACGTTCTCATAGGTAAGTGTTTCTCCAAGGTGAAATGCAATGCACTGGTCCAAAAGACTAAGCGCATCTCGCATCGAGCCATCTCCGGCCTTTGCCACATAACGGATGGCCTTTTCTTCCACATCCACCTGCTCCTGCTGCATAAGGTCCATAAGACGTGCTGCAATGGTATCAATGGATATTCTGTGAAAATCATATCTCTGACAACGGGACAAAATGGTAATCGGAATCTTATGCGCTTCCGTAGTTGCCAGAATAAAAATAACGTAGGATGGCGGTTCCTCCAGAGTTTTTAACAATGCATTGAAGGCACCTGCCGAAAGCATATGCACCTCATCGATGATATAGACTTTGAATTTTCCTTCCGTTGGACGATAGGTAACTTCTTCTCGAATCTGGCGGATGTTATCTACACCATTGTTGGATGCAGCATCGATTTCGATGACATTCATAGAGGAGCCCTCGGCAATCGCTTTGCAGGTTGGGCACTCGCCGCATGGACTTCCGTCCACCGGATGCTCGCAGTTTACCGCTTTTGCAAAAATCTTTGCAACGGTGGTCTTACCTGTTCCTCTGGTTCCACAGAAAAGGTATGCATGTCCGATACGGTCGGCTTTTATTTGATTTTTCAAGGTTGTAACGATATGCTCCTGTCCTTTTACATCTTCGAATTCCTGAGGACGGAACTTACGATAAAGGGCCGTATATGACACGAACTCACCAGCTTTCTTTTTCAAATAACTTATATTCTCTCTACAAATAGATAGTTACTGTTTATCCGCTTTCACCGGACGCTCCTTCTTGCGTCCAATATAAATATTCCATTTCAAATACGCCTCTTGCGCATTTTTGGATTTATAAATAACATTCTTTTCTTCACCAACAATATCCACTATGCTGTACCAGCCTCTGTCATACTGGAACTCAGCGGTTTTGCCATCTAAGTCCTTCGTGCCTAATGTGAATTTATTGATTGCCTGTGACTGCTGTGACATTCTAATCACCTTTCTGCTGCAATACATATTCTACCGCAGCCTTTAATTTCTCATTCTTTTCCAACTCAGGATTCTTCTCAAGCTCCCGCGCTTCGTCCTCTGTAAAAATTTCCCGCAGAGCCACCTGATGGTTAGCTACAGGAATATAAGCTACTTTGGATGCATCAAATACCGACTTGAGCACGTAATAAGGAAGCATCTCCCCTTTGCCCGCCGGCAATTGTACAATATTATCTACAATACACACGCCCTGAGTTTCACTATAGATTATCTGTTTCTTCTGAAAACTCATTTTTCCTCCGGGTCCAAAAACATATTTTAACTCAATTATCATACCATAGATTCAAACTTGTTGCAAACAAACAATTACTTGTATGATTTTTTCTTCTGGTCTTGTAATTTTTTCTTTTTTTGGATATGGTAATAATGCCAGAATGGTATATACTGTTCACATAATCTTGCAGGAGTTCAAAATATTATGACAAAAAAAGTTGCTGTATTTAACGATATATCCGGTTTTGGAAGATGTTCCTTAACCGCCGCCCTTCCGGTTCTATCCGCACTTGGCGTACAATGCAATCCCGTTCCAACGGTAGTATTAACCGGTCAGGGGGGATATACTGTAAAATTTCGCCAGGAAATGACAGATATGCTCCCAAACTTTACAACAGCATGGAAGGAAAATGGCGTCTGCTTTGATGGAATCTACACCGGTTACATGTCCGGTGCTGACCAGATGAAGCATGTATTCCAATTCCTTGATACATTTCGACGGGAAAATACCTTTTTACTTGTAGACCCTGTTATGGGTGATAATGGTCGAACCTACTGTACTTTTTCGGAGGATTTTCTGTCTGACATGAAGAAGCTTACACCAATGGCCAACCTGATTACTCCAAACCTTACGGAAGCCTGTTTATTAGCAGACGAGGATTTCCAAGAGGTTTCTTCCATTCCATCTAAGGACGCATTGCTGGAAAAAGTGGTTTTAATTGCGGCCACCTTGCGTGAACGCGCTACCTGCTCACAGGATGTAATCATTACAGGCGTAAAGGTGTTAGAGGCTGACGAATGGCACATCTATAATGTCGCTGTAACAGATAAGGGCGTAGCTACCTATTCCTCCCGCTGGTTTAACAAGAGCTTCTCCGGAACCGGAGATTTATTCACTTCCGCAATGTGTGGGTTACGCATGAATGGTTACAGCACCGTTGATGCACTTCCAATCGCAGGGAATTTCTTGTATTACAGTATCTTGGACACCATCAGTGAAGAATCGGATGGTAACGACGGTATTCAGTTCGAAAAGAACCTGATTGAACTTATTAAATTATAATTTTGAGGGAAGAAGAAATACTATGAAATCCACTACACATCCGACAAAAGCCGGGTCACAAATCCGATATCTGACTATAACAGCAATATTTGCTGCGCTGATAACCATTATGACGGCTTATGTCTTCCATATTCCTGTTCCACTAACAGGGGGATATATCCATTTGGGAGATAGCCTCATCTATCTGGCTGCCACGATTTTACCTGCACCATATGCCTTTGCTGCGGGAGCAATCGGCGGAGGCCTTGCAGATTTACTTACAGCACCCATGTGGACACTGCCGACTATTATTATTAAAATGCTAATCACATTGCCATTTACCAATAAAAGTAATAAAATTATTACTGCCCGAAATCTGGTTGCACCACTTTTTGCATACCTGATTTCAGGAACCGGCTATTTTCTGGCAAATAATCTTATTTTCCACAGTGGCGTTGCATTTCTTACCTCTTTCGGCGGAAGTGCCCTCCAGAGTCTTGGAAGCGGAGCTGTGTTCATAGTTCTCGGCATATTCCTGGATAAGGCCGGATTTAAGAAACAACTAAATATTGAAATTAATTAAGGAGATTTTCTTATGGCAGATATTATTTATACCTATAAAAATCAGGTGTATGCAAACATCACCAATAAATGCGACTGCGCATGCACGTTTTGCGTCCGCTCTAAAAAGGATCACATTGGGGAATCCGGTAATCTGTGGCACACCACAGAACCAACCGTAGAAGAAATCAAGGCAGCGATTGATGCTTTTGATTTTACAGAATATGATGAATTTGTTTTCTGCGGTTATGGTGAACCAACCTGCGCATTAGATGTGTTGTTGGAAATTGGAGCATATGTAAAAGAAAAATACCATTTACCAATCCGCGTAAACACCAATGGTCTGGCAAATCTGTATCACGGACGTAATGTTATCCCGGAATTGGCCAAAGTAGTTGACAGTATTTCTATCAGCCTAAACGCTCCGGATTCTGAGTCTTATAACGAGGTTACCAGACCACAGTTTGAGAACGCATATGAAGCACTGTTGGAGTTCGCAGAAGAATGTAATCGTATGATTCCTCATACACAGCTGTCCATTGTAGACGTTCTTCCTGCCGAAGACATCGAACGTTGTCAGAAAATCGCAGATGCCCGAGGCGTCTACCTCAAAATTCGTAAATTTGCATAACCTTCTACGCGACACCTGGAAAAAACGTCCTTCTGACCCTTGCAAGTTCGCAATCGAACTTGAGATTTGATGCGTCGGACGACGCAATTTGCCAAACATAATTTGTAGATGCACTACTTCAAAGAGCAGAATATTGACTTTCTATCAATTAGGTTCTTACTGTTGTCTTGCTTCAATGCCTTCTGAATGACCGGCAATCTCCGGGGTCAGGTGCTTGTAGCAGGGACTTTTTTGTAGTTTTCTTAGTTCCACTTGGACTGCCCAAAATATAAAATGTAACTGCCCTCTTAAATGTTTGAGGCACAGCTTTTGTGCCAAGTTTTTAAGAGGGCAGTTTAATATCAACTTATATTTTGGGCAGTCCTAGTGGAACTTGAAAAGTACAGCTTAGTCCGTGCTACAAGCACCTAACCCCGGAGATTGCCGGTCATTTAGAAGGTATATAAACTTCCAGCAAGAACCTAATTTATAATGGCAGGTAACCCAATGCCATCAATACGCATACGATTAGGAATATCGTCGCAATCGAGCAGACGCTGGACCATACCACCAGCTGGGTAGCCAGCTGCTCATCATTTTTCATTTCCCCGGCCATCACTGCACTGGAAACTGCAACAGGCGCACCGAAAAGTGCAACCAGTGCCGGATATTCCTGGATGCCACAGTTTAGAAGACTGGTGTGTTCGGACAAAATAATGGCAGCTCCAATTCCAATCACCGGTGCAATCACGATTCTAAAAATAGTTCCGACTGCAATCTCCTTAAAAAGTCCGCGTACCGCAGAGAATTCAAACTGACCGCCTAAAACCAAAAGCGAAAATGGAGATGCAATGGTTTTTAGATTGCTAATCGTCTTGTAAAGAAAATATGTATCATCTTTCAGCGTAAATATCGGTTCTCCCCATATGTTTTCCTGCAGCGTGCGAAGTACCAGGCATAGTATGCCAAGCGCCACCCCGATAATCAATGGATTTCTGACAATATTCATCAGAATATTTTTTGCACTATATTTGCTGTTATCCTCTTTTCGAATAAAAATGGACAATGCAATAACCGCAAGGATATTAAACAATGGCACTGTTACAGCTGAAATGATAGCAGCGGTTGCTTCCGCCTCCGAACCGCCCAGCGCACCCGCCAGCGCGATTCCTATGAGTGCAAAATTGCTACGGAACGTACACTGCAAAATAACGCCTCTTCGCTCAGGCACCGGGGTTACAAGCACTGCTGTGACAAGTCCCAGAAGGAAGAGAACACATATCATGATGCAGGCATAGATAATAATGTCCCACTGAATCATGTCTAAGCTGTCAATGTCATATACATTTATGAAAAGCATACATGGGAGCAAAATGTTAAACACCAATTTGTTCCCCATTTTCACAAAATCCTTTGAAATGAAATTTATACGACGCAGAAAATATCCAAACATGATAAGCAATACAATTGGAAGTACTGCGTTGACTGCTGTCACTAAAATAAGTCCCAACTTCATAAAAATTACCTTTCCCGATTAGCCTCTGTCAATTGTTCCACCACAGAGTACATAATCCTCGCGATAAAATACTGCCGCCTGGCCCGGTGTCATGGCACGCTGTGGCTCTTCGAACCGACAGAGCACTCTGCCATCTTCTAGCAAAGTCAGCTTACACGGAGCGCCTTTGTGAGAATAGCGGACTTTTCCAATTGCTTCCACCTCTTCTCCGAGGCGAAGCTCCGGCAGTCCCATGTAATTCATATCCTTCACATAACACTCGTTTTCAAAAAGCTGTTCCGACTGGCAAATCACTACTTCGTTGGTGTCCGGACGAAGCTCTTTGACAAAAAGCGGTGTCGGCGCGGTAAGACCTAAGCCTTTTCGCTGGCCTACCGTGTAATGTATGATGCCCTTGTGCGTTCCCAGTACATTTCCATCCATATCCACAAAATTCCCCCGCGCAAAGCTCTCGCCGGTCTCCCTCTCAATGAATCCCGCATAATCTCCATCTGGAATAAAGCAGATGTCCTGGCTGTCCTGCTTGTGCGCAACCGGAAGCTGGATACGCTCTGCAATCGCGCGAATCTCATCCTTCGTATATGCACCAACCGGCATGAGCGTATGGGACAGCTGCTCCTGCGTCAGATTATATAAGGCATAGGTCTGGTCCTTTGCCGCTGTCACGGAATTTTGGATTGTATATCTTCCATTATCCAGCTGTTTGATGCGGGCATAGTGGCCGGTGGCAATATAATCTGCTCCGATTTCCATAGCACGTTTCAATAATGCTTCCCATTTTACATGACGGTTGCATGCGTTGCATGGATTTGGTGTACAACCCTTTTTATATTCGCTCACAAAGTAATCAATCACGTCCCTCTGAAAATCCTGACGGAAATTCATCACGTAATATGGAATATCCAATAGCTGTGCAACTCGTCTTGCATCATCTACCGCAGAAAGTCCACAGCAGCCACCCTCTTCCTCCTGAGTGAAAACGTCTTCCTCCTGCCATATCTGCATGGTTACGCCGATTACATCATAGCCCTGTTCTTTTAATAAATATGCGGCAACAGAGGAATCTACGCCCCCTGATAAGCCTACTACTACTTTTTTCTTCATACGCTTCCTCTATTAGTAGTCCTCTCCCTCAGCTTCCTCATGTTCACTGATATCAGATACCGGTTTTTCCAAGCCTTCTATCACGATGCCGTTCTTCTCAGCATAATCCCACAATGCCGCATGAATGGCTTCTTCTGCCAAAAGAGAACAATGCACCTTCACCGGTGGGAGTCCGTCTAATGCCTCCATAACCGCTTTGTTTGTAACCTGAAGGGCTTCCTGAACGGTTTTTCCAACTACCAGCTCTGTCGCCATGCTGCTGGTTGCAACAGCTGCGCCACAGCCGAAGGTTTTAAATTTTGCTTCGCGGATAATCTGGTTCTCATCAATGTCCAGATAAATGCGCATGATATCCCCGCATTTTGCGTTGCCCACAGTGCCAACACCGCTGGCATTTTCAATTTCTCCTACATTTCTTGGGTTATTAAAATGGTCCATTACTTTTTCGCTATACATCGTTTTTTCTCTCTATCTTTCTTTAATTATAGTTTTAAGAATGCTTTTTCACAAAATCCTCATACAATGGTGACATGCTGCGAAGACGCGCAATAATCTCAACCAGCTTGTCTACTGTATAATCAATATCTTCCTTTGTGGTCTCTTCTGACAAGGTTAATCGAAGGGAACCATGGGCAATCTCATGCGGAAGCCCAATTGCCAGTAGTACGTGCGACGGGTCCAAAGAACCTGAGGTACACGCAGAACCGCTGCTGCCACAGATGCCTGCCTGGTCTAAAAGAATCAGCATCCCCTCGCCCTCGATAAAACGGAAGCAGAAGTTCGCATTGTTTGGAAGACGATTGGTTTTGTGACCGTTTAGTCTCGCATGCGGAATCTTCTCCAGCACCTGCCGGATTAAATAGTCACGCATTTCTGCAATATCCTTACTCTGCGTCTCCATGCGTTCTGCTGCGATTTCCACAGCCTTTCCCAGACCTACGATACCGGGAACGTTGTGGGTTCCGGCACGACGGCGTCTTTCCTGGGCTCCACCATGAACAAAGGAAAGAATCTTCACGCCTTTTCGGATATACATCACTCCGATACCCTTCGGTCCGTGAATCTTGTGTCCGCTGGCACTCAACATATCAATGTTCATTTCGTCCACATTGAGTGGAATATGAGCAAACGCCTGAACCGCATCGGTGTGGAATAACACGCCGTGCTTATGAGCAATCTCTCCGATTTCACGAAGCGGCTGGATGGTTCCGATTTCATTGTTTGCCGCCATTACGGAAATCAAAATGGTGTCCGGACGAATCGCCGCTTCCAGCTCGTCCAGCTTCACTACACCATCCGCATCCACGTTTACATATGTTACCTCAAAGCCCTGCTTCTCCAGCCACTGGCAGGTATGAAGCACAGCATGGTGCTCAATAGTTGATGTAATGATGTGTTTTCCTTTATTCTTATAAGCCTCTGCAGTCGCTTTAATCGCCCAGTTATCGGACTCGCTGCCGCCACCGGTAAAGTAAATCTCCTCGGACTTGGCACCGATTAAACAGGCCACATGCTCTCTTGCTTCCTGAACCGCCTTCTGTGCAGACCCTGCAAAGCTGTAAAATGCCGATGGGTTCCCATAATATTCTGTAAAATATGGTGTCATCGCCTCTAACACCTCCGGATACACACGGGTAGTAGCGGCATTGTCTAAATAAATAATTTTTTCCATATCGTTGTCCTTTCCATTATTCTGCCATATCGTCCTGCCAGTCCAAAAGGTCCTGCAATGTGGTATTGTCCACCACTTCATTCACAGCGTCGCTCATCTTCTGCCATAACCGGACTGACACACATTTATCCCTGCGTTCACATTCGCTCATCGTATCGTCTACACAGGAAACCGGCGCGATGCTACCCTCTGCAAGGCGCAAAATCATACCAACGGTGTAATCCTTCGGCTCTCTGGCCAGCAGGTAACCGCCCTGCGCACCGCGGACACTTTTGACATATTCTGCTTTATTAAACATGGCAATAATCTGTTCTAAATATTTCTCGGATATGCCCTGCCTGCTCGCAATGTCCTTCACGCGGATAGGCCCCTGGTTGCGGTTCTCCGCCAGGTCAATCATGATGCGCAGCGCATATCTGCCTTTTGTTGAAATCTTCATAGCTTTCACCTTCGTTTTTAATTCCTACCAATTTAGTATAGTTTGTTGTATATGGTTTGTCAACATATATAATTTTTTCCTTTTCTTCATCAAAAAATACAGGTGCGCGGAAGTGTGGGAGTGTGATAAGATGGAGGAAATAGCGGATTGACACTTCGTTATATCACTTTGAGAAATGCCATTTTCAGCCAAATATGTTATGGAGCATTTCTGTAAAGTAGGATTTTTGACAGATACATTATACGTGGGCGTTACAGGGGCGGATAAGGTGGAATTTCACAATTTGCCAGAATTTTAAATTGGAATCAAAGGAGAAAAATCATGAATAAAAACACATATTCCCAGCTTGAAGAATATATGCTTTCATGCATGGAAGACAGTGCACATGACAAGGAGCATATATATCGTGTATTATATAATGCATTAAGAATCGCAAAAACAGAAAAAGATGTGGATTATGATGTTTTAATTGCTGCATGCTTGCTGCACGATATTGGCAGAAAAGAACAGTTTGAAAATCCAAAGTTGTGTCATGCAATAGTAGGAAGTGAAAAGGCATACTTTTTCTTGATAGAACATGGTTATGAAAAACCCTATGCTGAGCAAGTAAAACAGTGTATTCAAACACATAGATTTAGAAAAAATAATCCTCCACAGAGTTTGGAGGCACAAATTTTATTTGATGCTGATAAACTAGATGCAACAGGTACCATAGGAATTGCACGTACATTAGTTTATAAGGGTGCCGTTTCTGAACCATTGTATTCTCTTCTGCCAGATGGAACCGTTTCAAGTGGTGAACATGATACTACGCCATCCTTTTTTCAAGAATACAAATATAAACTAGAAAAGGTATATTCGAATTTTTATACCGCCGAAGGCAAGAGAATTGCAAAAGAGCGGCAGCGTTCAGCAATTGCATTTTATAATAATTTGTATAAGGAAGTACAATCTTCATATGAAGAAGGAAGAGATGAATTGGGAGAGATATTATGGAAGTAACATTTTATGCATCAATCGATGATAGTCTTTTAAAATTTGCTGTTATTATCTCAAAATCTGCTGGGAAATGAAAAAAAAGAAGTGTTTGATGAACTGCCAAGCGATTGGACATACCCTCTCATCCAGCCATTGCTGATTAAGGAATATATACGTAGGATGGGAAAGTAATTTCCAATTTCTTCTACTATTTTTAGGTACTGAGTATCACTATTAAGATTAGGGTGTCAAAAAAGGAGCCTCCCACAGGAAACTCCACAAAAGGACCTCAAAAACCACTACACAAAAAGCGACCTCCCGGCACTTCGACAACAAAGCTACCCTCCAATCACGGCTCCGCCCAGGCACCCTCACGGCACATGAGATTGTCCACTTATGGCTGCTGTATTCCTACCCTGACCAGGTTCGCGGGTCCCATTGCGCAAGACCCGGGCATCAGCACCGCTATGAAGAGCAGCTTTCTTGCCAAAATTCCAGCAAGTCGCTCGAAATGTAAGTATAATCTATAGGCCACGAACTTGTCAAGGTTTCGCGGCCTTCTTTTTTTCACGAAGCTCCTGAAAAAAGGCTGACAGCATCGCAGAACACTCCTCTTCCAACACACCCTTTTCCATTTCAACCTGATGGTTGAACTCCTTCATCTGCAACAAATTAAGAACAGATCCGGCACAGCCGGCCTTCGGGTTCATGGAACCAATCACTACTTTGCCAAGGCGGGACTGTACAATCGCCCCCGCGCACATCTGGCAAGGCTCCAGGGTCACATACATGGTGCAGTCCTCCAAGCGCCAGTCGCCGGTTTTCCTGCTGGCTTTCTTGATGGCGGCAATTTCTGCATGCGCCAAGGTGTTTTTGTCGGTATTTCTTCGGTTATATCCCCTCGCAATAATTTTATCATTTTGTACGATGACGCAGCCGATTGGCACTTCGTCCAGCGCGTATGCCTTCTTCGCCTCGCGAATTGCGGCGCGCATATATTTTTCATCTTGTGTCATGGAATTTACTCTCCAATATGGTATAATGTCAATATATTATAATAATACCCAAATTTCGGAAAGAAGGCAAACATGTTATTACAATATGAAACCAATCGGTTAATTTTGAAGGTCTTAGGACCGGATTATGCCGCCGATGTGCTACGTTTTTATGAAAAAGATAAAGAATTGTTCGAGTTCTACGAAGCAGACCGTAGCCCACATTTCTACACCGAGGGACACCAGCGCAATCTCCTGCAGGTGGAATACGGGCTTTACCTGAAGCTTAATCTGGTTCGTTTCTATGTATTTTTGAAGGAGGACCCGGACACCATCATCGGCACCGTAAGCCTGTATGATGTGTCTACGCCGTTTGCAAGAGCCGATGTTGGTTACAAATTTTCCAGCCGCCATCACCACAAGGGGTATGCTACGGAGGCTTTAGAGAAGCTAATCGATATCGCCTTTACAGAACTAAGCCTTCATCGCCTGTGCGCCCGTGTACAGCCGGAAAATGCCCCATCCATCCGCCTGCTAGAGGGACTTGGATTTGAAAAGGAAGGCGTTTGCCGCAGCTATATGCGTATGCGCGGCAAGTGGGTTGACCATCTGCAGTACAGCCTTATCGCACCGACATCACTTTAACGGGATGAGCCAGCAGCCGAAGGTTCCCGCCTTTGGTTCCTGGCTTTTTTCTATTTCCGAAAGCTCTAACGTCTCATTCATCGGCGCTGTCTGAATCTCCACCGGAAGCGCCTGGAATTCTGAAAATCCAAATATCGTTGCCATAACCATTTCTGGTTTCTCAAAGACGCCCGGCACTCCCAGATAAACCACCTCTTCAGCAGGCGAAGTCTCCTTTTTAAGGACCAGATACCCATAACTGAAAAACCCGTGTTGCAGAAATCGATTACTACACAAATACCAATTTTTGCTTGGGAGAGTGCGAAGTTGGTTAAGTTCAATCTTCTGATATGTTAGCTGCCTCTGTGATTCGTTTGAAAATTCCACCTGTGGCAGAATGTTTCTGTCTGACAGAGCTTCTTGCTGTTTATATTCCACCTGTGGCAGAGCTTTTCTGTCTGGCAGAGCTTCTTTCTGCTCAAATTCCACCTGTGGCAGA
>CAYMYV010000027.1:13554-14832 GCA_964394775.1 uncultured Lachnobacterium sp.
ATTCCACCTGTGGCAGAAATTCTCTGTTTAGCAGAGCTTCTTCTGCCGCCTGGATTTCTCTTTCAGATGCAACATTTGACTGCTTATGTGGCCCGTTTACTATTTCTTCTGCTCTCTCATCCTTCCAGCAGCTTGCCAGGTAGCCGTTGTTTGCAAATTGAATACCAATTCCAACAATATCATCCAGGGAGAAGCCACTCTCCTTAATATCCTCCGCTGCAAATCGTAGCTGCACCTCCCCTTGACCGTTTATTACACCAATCTCTCCCAGTTCAATTGGCACCAATGAATTCTCCCATGCATATGCGTATACTTTTCCTTTTTCATGGGAACGAATAAAATTCCGTACGCTCACTTGCATATTAACAAGTCCCTTTCTTTCGTCCACACGAATAAATCCGGTATTTTTATTTTTTAAGCCTCTTTCGTACTCATATAAATATGTAATAAAGCGTTTCAATACATTCCATCTCCTACTATATTGTTACTATTTTATGCGCATTCCAGGAGATTCATTAAGAAAAAATATTTTTTTTAAAAAAGTATTGACATATTCGTATACATCGTCTATATTAATATCAGTAACAGTTCTTATTATTGATTTCGAAAGGAGTTACCTATGATAAAGCACAGTCGTCAGCGAGACGCAATTCGACATAATCTAATGAACCGATACGATCATCCAACAGCCGAAACGGTATATATGGATATCAAGGAAGAATTTCCAAACATCAGTTTAGGAACCGTTTACCGTAATCTCTCCCTCTTATCTGATTTAGGAGAGATTCAGAAAATTACAACCAACGCAGGGCCTGACCGCTTCGACGGGAATTCAAAGCCACACTGCCATTTTCAGTGCAGAGCCTGTGGTAATGTATTAGACATTCACTTTGAGAATCAGGAGGAGCTAAACACCTGCGCAGCAAAGAACTTCCCGGGAATCATAGAGGGAAACAGCATACAGTTCTATGGACTTTGTCCGGACTGTATTAAAACACACTAATCTAAAACAATATTAAAATTATCTATTTTTAAGGAGGACATTATTATGGCACAGTATGTTTGTTCAGTATGTGGATACGTTCATGAAGGAGATTCAGCACCAGAGCAGTGCCCAGTATGTAAGGTTGGCGCAGACAAGTTCGTAGAACAGAAGGGTGAAAGAGTTTGGGCCGCAGAACATGAAATCGGAGTTGCAAAAGGTGTAAGCGAAGACATTATTATGGATCTTCGTGCAAACTTCGAGGGAGAATGTACAGAAGTTGGTATGTACCTTGC
>CAYMYV010000028.1:0-14474 GCA_964394775.1 uncultured Lachnobacterium sp.
TGTTGACAAAGCACTAACAAAAACTATATGTTCTCATAATGTGTCGGCAAATGAATTGTACTTGTGCAATTTGCCAATTCAAGTTTTAGAAGGAACTTTTTGACACCCGAATCTTTATAGGAAATTGCGTCGTCAGACGCATCAAAAAGCTTCAGAATGACGCATTTTTGGCTTTGTGACTAGGAAATAGATACAGAATGTGGTAAAATGAAACTACGTTTTTGTATATCCCGCGCCTGTGCTGCGGGAAAAAGGAGCAGTAGAATGATTTTTGGAAAACATATTAATGGATATTATTTTAAATACGCGGGCTGGCTGTTGTTGGGCTTGCTGGCTCTTGTCGTTGTAGACTGGTTTCAGCTGGTAATCCCAAGTCTGTATCAGATGCTGATTAACGGTATCAATATGGGCTATGTAGAGGTGGAAGGCGTAAAAATGACCTTCGACTTGAACTTCCTGCTGGACCGTATCTGTATGCCAATGGTAGGAATTATTGTGCTCATGGTATTTGGACGCTTTCTGTGGAGAGTGACTCTTATGGGGGCTGCTATTCGTGTGGAAACAGATATTAGAAATAAAATGTTTGACCATGCCAAGGATTTGAGCCGTGAATATTACCAGGTGAATAAGGTTGGTAACCTCATGAGCTTATTTACCAACGATTTGGACACCATTCAGGAATGCTTTGGCTGGGGCTTTTTGATGTTCTTTGATGCCCTGTTCCTAGGTATTTTGGCAATTGTTAAAATGTGGAATATGGACAAGGTTCTGACGGTATTTTCCATGATTCCTATGGCTTTTTTACTTGCTGCAAGTACAATTGTAGGAAAATATATGATGAAAAAATGGGATATCAGACAGGAGGCATTTTCCAGATTATCTGATTTTTCGCAGGAAAGCTTCTCCGGTATCGCAGTTATTAAAGCCTTCGTAAAAGAAACCAAAGAGCTGATGGCGTTTAAGAAGCTAAATAGTGAGAATGAAGAAGCAAATATTGATTACACGAGATCCGCCGTGCTACTCCGTATTCTGGTTACTCTTTTCGTAGAAAGTGTTATTTGTGTTATTTTGGGTTACGGGGGATATTTGGTATATCATGGAACGTTCAATGCAGGTCAGCTGGTAGAATTTATCGGATATTTTAACTCAATTGTATGGCCGATTATGGCGGTGTCCGAGCTTATCGATATGGCATCCAGAGGAAAGGCGTCTCTCAAGCGCGTGAGTGAGCTTTTGGATGCAAAGCAGGATGTGGTTGACCGCCCGGACGTGGAAGAGCTTCCAAGCATGCGGGGAGATATTGAGTTTCGTAATCTTACCTTCCGTTATCCGGATGGAGAGTATGATGCATTATCGGATGTGTCCTTTACAATTAAGGCGGGAGAAAATGTTGGTCTGGTAGGTAAGACCGGTTCTGGAAAGACAACGCTTGTGGATTTGATTCTTCGTACCTATAACGTTGCGGATGGAACCCTCTTTATTGACGGACATGATGTTAATTCTGTGGCAATTCGAGATGTTCGTAAGGGCTGTGCGTATGTCCCACAGGACAATTTCCTGTTCTCAGATACCATCGAGAATAACATATCCTTTGGTACGGATGAGAAAATGCACAGTGCAGTTGTAGAAGCAGCAGTTCTGGCAGATGTGGATAGCAATATCAAGGAGTTTAAGGATGGGTATGAAACAGTTCTTGGTGAGCGTGGTGTAACCGTTTCCGGTGGGCAGAAGCAGAGAATCAGTATTGCCCGTGCGCTTATGAAGGATGCCCCGATTCTGATATTGGATGATTCCGTATCTGCAGTTGATACGAAGACAGAGAGAACCATTCTTGGCAATCTGCGCAAAACACGTGCAGGAAAAACAACCATTCTCATTGCACACCGTATCTCTACGATTGAACAGATGGACAAGATTCTGTTTATTGATGATGGTAAGCTTATGGCGGTGGGAACGCATAGTGATTTGTATGCAAACTGTCCGGAATACCAGAAGATGGTTGACCTTCAAAAATTAGAGGAAGAAGGAGGAAACGAATAATGCGTGAATATTTACCGGTACTTATTGTGGGCGCAATTATCGGTGCCTTCTCCCTTGTTTTCGTGATAGCTTATATTGCAATTAGCAGGCAAAAGGATGACAAAGCTACCGACCGTCATATGCGCGATGGTGAGCTTGTAAAGCGTTTGCTTCGTTATGCGGCTCCATATTGGAAGGAATTTTTACTTGTACTGTTCATTATGATTTTTTCTATCATATATGATATCGTATCACCACTCATCATCGGGGATATTCAAAATCTCGTAAAAGCGGATTTTGAGCTGCCGGAGTTGTACAGGCAGGTAGCCATTTATGCGGGAATATTAGTGGTATCTATGGTATGTACCTATTTCCAGGCAATTATTTTGCAGAAAATAGGACAGAAGATTTTGTCCCGGCTTCGTATGGATATTTTTACCCATATTGAAGGCTTGTCTCATGAGCAGCTGAATAATATTCCGGTTGGTAAGCTTGTAACCCGTGTTACAAACGATACCAATGCGATTTCTATGATGTTTACCAATGTTCTGGTAACTATGATTAAAAATGCCATGGTTATCGTGGGTGTTATGGGCGCAATGCTCATGCTTAATTATGCGTTGGCATTAATGGTACTGTGCTTTGTGCCGTTTGTTGTACTGTTTACCGTTATCTTCCGTAAATTCTCGCGCAAGGTACACAGAGAGGTAACTGATGCAAGAACGGATATTAATACGTATCTGTCAGAAAACCTGTCGGGGATTAAGATTACACAGATTTTTAACCGTGAAGAACAGAAGCGGGAGGAGTTTCTGGAACGAAGTAAACGACTGCAAAAGGCCAAAAGCCACCGTATTTTTGTGTTTGGTATTTTCCGTCCAATGGTATATATGCTGAATATCTCGACGGTAATGTGCCTGCTTTATTTTGGCGCAAAGGGATATTTAAATGGAACAGTATTCCTGGGTCAGACCATTGATAGTGCGGTTATTGTCTCCTTCTATATGTACATTTCCAAGTTCTTTAATCCGATTCAGACTCTCGCAGAGCAGTTTGACGTGCTTCAGAGCTCCTTTGCATCTGCGGAAAAAATCTTTACGATTATGGATATGGTTCCGGAAATTGTCGACGAGCCGGACGCAATGGAGCTGGAAGAGATTCGTGGAGAAATCGAGTTTAAGGATGTATGGTTTGCTTATAAGGAAGACGAGTGGGTATTAAAGGGTGTATCCTTCCACGTAGAGCCAAAACAGACCGTAGCCTTTGTGGGCTCCACCGGTTCAGGAAAAACCACTATTCTGTCTCTGATTGTTCGTAACTACGATATCCAAAAGGGACAGATTCTGATCGATGGAATTGATATTAAGAAGATCAAGATATCTTCCCTTCGTAAGCATTTTGGACAGATGCTACAGGACGTATTCCTGTTCTCGGGAGACATTCGAAGCAATATCCTGCTGCGTAGCGAAGGCATCTCAGATGAAGAGGTGATGGAGGCCTGCCGTTATGTAAACGCGGATTCCTTCATCAATAAGCTTGAAGCGGGCTTAGACGAGGTGGTACAGGAGCGAGGCAACAACTTCTCCGCAGGACAGAGACAGCTATTGTCCTTTGCACGAACCATTATTCACAAGCCGGCAGTTATGATTCTTGATGAAGCAACGGCAAATATTGATACAGAAACCGAAATTCTCATTCAGGATTCTTTGGAGAAGATGAAGAACATCGGAACTATGCTGGTAGTAGCACATCGACTTTCTACCATCCAGCATTCGGATAATATCATTCTCTTATCTAAGGGTGAGATTGTGGAGCAGGGAACGCATCAGGAGCTTTTGCACCTGAAGGGGAAATATTACCACCTGTATACGCTTCAGTTTAGCAAGCAGCAGCTGGAGAATAGATAATTAAGGTAATTTTAAACTTTATCCTATGGAATAATAAGGAATATAAGATATGATATTTCTATCTAAAGGGAAAGGGGAAATGGTTATGAGATTATTAATTAAACAGAGAGTGTTTTCATTTGGAGATACGTATGACATCTATGATGAAAATGGCAATGGAAAATATACGGTAAAGGAAGAGGTTTTTACATTAGGTCATCCACTTCACGTATATGATAAATTTGGTCGTGAAATCGGGCAGGTGAATGAAGAGTTTTTGAGCTTTCCTAAGCGATATGAAATCGTTATTGATGGTGTTGTACGGGGCTCCATTCAGAAGGAATTTACATTCTTTTTCCAGAAGTATGATATAGATTTTAACGGATGGCATGTGGAAGGTGATTTCCTGGATTGGGATTACGATGTATATTCCAATGGAAGAGCAATCATTCATATTAACAAAGAGTGGCTTGCATGGGGAGATACCTATACCATTGATATTGAGAATCCGGCAGATGAGTTGATGGGCGTTATGCTGGTAGTTGCCATCGACGCAGCAAACAGAGACAAGAAGAACTAACAAAACGGGGTTGTCGTAGATGCCTAAGCTTATGACATCATGCGACAACCCTTATAGCTGTTATGTAGTTTTATGCCTCGACTTCTTCAGTGGTAGCAGCTGAAGAGTTTTCTGACTCAGCCTTCCAAGCTGCAAATTTCTCTTCAACAGCATCATAGGTCTGTTTAGAGATGTCAGGAAGCTCTGAACCCCAAGTGCTGGTGGCCTGCTCATATCCTTTCTTGAAAGCCTCTAATAATTCGTCAGCCTTGCTCACGTCATCACCGGCTAAAGCCTTTGCAAAATCAACGATACGCTGAGAGGTCTGTTCAACACCCCAGTATCCATCCTCAGAAATTGCTTCCTGAGCCTTCAGCTTTGCAGCCTCCGTTACAGTATAATCGCCGCTTGCGAGGAATGACCAGATGTCATCCGCTGTGCCAATTGCGATTCCCTGCTGGTTTAACATCTGTTGTACATATGAATTCATCTGATTCATACGAGCCTCAGTATCAGCTTTCATCTGTGCAATGATAGCTTCACGGTCAACAGTACTGTTTTTGTTTGTAACAGTAGTATCTGCTGAAGCTGATTTTTCGTAAACAACAGCTGTTTCATCAAAGCCGGTAGCAGCTTCTGTTGTCGATGTAGTGGTGTTTGTTTCTTCCTTCTTTGTGGTA
Source organism: uncultured Lachnobacterium sp. (assembly GCA_964394775.1). GTDB lineage: Bacteria > Bacillota > Clostridia > Lachnospirales > Lachnospiraceae > Roseburia. Next base: position 5,145 of record CAYMYV010000028.1, read on the forward strand.
GTGTTTACAGTAGAAACTGTAGCATTGGCAGCTACGCCATAAATAGATTGTAAGCTCATAATGAATCCCTCCTTGGATTGTGTGGTTGATTTATTCCGTTCCTATAGACAATCGCTCCGCAAAAGTCTAGTCTTCTATACCTTATTATCGACCATAATAAGAAAAAAGTGAATACCTTTTTGAAAAAATATTTAATTTTCATTGAGCTTTTTTCATGTTTTGAGTATAATGAATATTGTATACAGAATACAATATAGCAAGAATGTTACATTATGAGGTGACTATGGACAATATTTCTTTAAAAGCACTTGCAAAAATCAATCTTGGACTGGACGTAGTTCGCAGACGCGAGGATGGATATCATGAGGTTCGCATGATTATGCAGACCATACATCTGTATGATAAGCTGGATATCGCAAAAACAAAGGCGGCAGGGATTACAATCAAATCGAATCTGTCCTATGTCCCTACCAATGAGAGTAACTTAGTATACAAAGCAGGCAAGCTTTTGATGGATGAATTTGATATCAAAGAGGGTGTTTCTGTGAATCTGATTAAGAGAATTCCGGTAGCCGCAGGAATGGCCGGTGGAAGCTCTGACGCCGCAGCAATGCTGTATGGGATGAATCAGATGTTTGATTTGGGCTTGTCAAGACAAGAACTGATGGAGCGCGGGGTCAGGATTGGCGCTGATGTACCATATTGCTTAATGAGAGGAACAGCTCTGGCAGAGGGAATTGGCGAGAAGCTGACGCAGCTGCCACCGATGGTGAAATGCCCGGTTCTTATTGCAAAACCGGCAATTTCGGTATCAACCAAGTTTGTATATGAGAATTTGAAGCTGAATGAGGAAACGGCTCATCCGGATATTGACCAGCTGGTAGCTGATATTGAGAAGAAGGATTTACAGGCAATTGCAAGCCATATGGGCAATGTGCTGGAGACTGTTACGATACCGGAATATCCGATTATTGCGCAGATTAAGGAACAGATGATGAAATCGGGTGCGATAAATTCCATGATGAGTGGAAGTGGGCCAACGGTATTTGGTCTCTTTGAAGACGAAGAAGCTGCAAAAAAAGCCTATGATGACATGTCAGCATCCGGTCTTGCAAAGCAGATTTATGTAACAAGCATTTATAATAATCGTAGAGAATAGCACATTGTAAGGAGATAAAGGAAAATGACCGATGATTTAATACTCAACATGAATGCCTACCTTCCGCTGCGCGATGTGGTATTTAATACATTAAGGGAAGCTATTTTAAGAGGTGATTTGCAACCGGGAGAGCGTTTGATGGAGCTGCAGCTTGCTGCCAAATTAGGAGTAAGCCGTACACCAATCCGTGAAGCCATCCGTATGCTGGAGCAGGAGGGTCTGGCGGTTACAATGCCACGAAAAGGCGCTGAGGTGGCGAAAATGACCTTAAAGGGAATGGAAGATGTGCTGGAGATTCGCGGGGCGTTAGATGAGCTTGCCTCACAGCTTGCATGCGAGCGTATTACCAAGGAACAGTTAGAACGCTTAGCGGCGCGCAAGCAGGATTTTGAAGACAGCTTGAAATCAGGAGATGTGAAGCTGATTGCGGAGGCTGATGTGAATTTCCATGACATTATTTATGAAGCAACAGGCAATCCAAAGCTGGTGAATCTGTTGAATAATCTTCGTGAGCAGATATATCGTTACCGTGTAGAATATATCAAGGATGCCAACAACCATCCGATTCTGATTAAAGAGCATGAAGCAATCTATCAGTCCTTGCTCAACAGAAATAAGGAGGATGCCGTTATTGCCATTCATGAGCATGTGGAAAATCAGGCGGTTGCGGTAAAAGCAGTGATTGTGCGGCAGGAGTAATCATTCTTCTGCTTCCCGGCAGCTGTTGTATGAATAAAATTGAATGAATAGTGAAAAGATAAGAACATTCTAGGAATATCCTTAGGGTGTTCTTTTTTTAGTGAATATCAAATACAACAGATGGAGAAAGCTATGAGCGGGAAAAAACAGCCAATTACATCTCACATTCACGAAAGTGAAAGCTATATGCGCCGGATGTTTTCTGATTGTGATGATTTGAAAATTCGAAAAATGTCTCTTGGAGACAATCACAAGGTTCAATGTCTCATTTGCCATATAGAGGTAAACGTAAGTAATACGATGCTGGTTGCACTTGGAAGGCTGATTTCTTATCTGGAGCAGCTTCCGGAGGACCAGATTGGTGACGCTATTGAAAATAATGCGTTTGGACTATCAGATGCGGCACCGTATTCTTATATGGAGGATGCGGCAGCAGGTCTTCTATCCGGGGATTCCATTTTATTTGTAGACGGATACGCAGGTGCAATCAAGATTACGGATAAAGGCTATCCGAAAATGGGAGTCAATGAGGGGGACACAGAAAAAGTTGTACGTGGCTCCAATGAGAGCTTTACCGATTCGGAGAAAGCGAATACAGCGCTTATTCGTAGAAGAATCCGCAGTACAAGGCTTAAGGTAAAGGAGTTCCCGATAGGAGTGCGTTCCCATACCAATGTGGCAATTGTGTATATGGAGGATTTAGCGGAGCCAAAGCTGGTAGAGGATATCTATGAACGCCTCAATGCATATGAGATAGATGGAGTTTTAGATAGCGGAGTGATGGAGCAGCTGACAGAGGAAAAATGGTATTCGCCATTTCCGCAGCTGCATTCGACGAGAAGACCGGACAGAGCAGCCATGTCAATTTTAGAGGGAAAAGTAGTAGTTCTTGTAGATAATTCACCGTTGGCACTGCTGCTGCCTGCGGATGCGAATTCTTTCTTAAAAACAACCGACGATTACTACAATCGGTTTCATATGGCAACCTTTGCAAGGATTATTCGCTATGTGTCATCCTTTTTTGCATTGACCTTTCCGGGATTATATCTTGCAACCACCAATTTTCATACACAGCTTCTTCCAACGCCGCTTCTGTTGTCCTTCTGGCAGGCAAGAATCGGTGTTCCGTTTCCTGCGGCGTTAGAGGTATTAACTATGGAGCTGGCCTTTGAGCTGCTGCGCGAGGCGGGGGTGCGGCTTCCCGGAGCCATGGGAAATACCATCGGTATTGTTGGAGGACTCATTATCGGACAGGCAGCAGTAGATGCAAATCTGGTAAGTCCCATTGTCGTAATTGTGGTGGCTTTTACAGCGCTTTGCTCATTTGCCATTCCAAACGAAGAGTTTGCATTTTCTTTTCGAATTCTCAAGTTCGTGTTAATTGGTTTGTCAGCGTGGTTGGGCTTTTTTGGCTTCCTCATTGGGCTGTTTGGAATCCTTGTTCACATGGCATCATTAAAAAGCTTTAATGTTCCGTACCTTACACCATATGTGGCTCCGGGCTTAAATGAGTATCAGGACGAGAAGGACTCAATCGTACGATTTCCTCTTCGAATGCTGTGGAAACGTCCGATTTATGCGAATCCATACGAAAGAACCAAATTAAAGAAGAAAGAAAAATAGTATGTATGTAGATAATGGTAAAATATCCAATCGTCAGACCTTCCGTCTATATGTATTTGATTTGATGGGAATTGCGACACTGCTCCTGCCACCATATTTGGCAAAGCTATGCGGTTGCGATGGGGTGTGGGCCATCGTTATCGGTAGCGGATTGGGCTTTGGGTATCTGTTGTATCTGGGATGGGTTATGAGAAAAATGGGGACGGACATGAGTGCTTATCTCAAGCAGCAAAAGGGCGGATTTGTAAGAGACCTAACCCTTTTGCTGGTGGGGCTGCATAGCATCTTGACGGCAGGCTTCTGTGCCTGTGTGTTTGCAAGGCTTATGAAGAATAGTCTGGTGCAGGAGGCCTCATATGAGCTGGTGCTGTTTGTCATAGTAGTGGTCGCAGCCTACGCGGTTAGTGGCGGAATTGAATGTCGCGCCAGAGTATATGAGGTGCTGTTTTGGTTTGTTCTGATTCCATACGTTGTTATGATGCTGGCCTCTGTGCGTGATTTTGAAACGGAATATGTGGATACCTTTTTCGAGAGTAATTTTTTAAATCTGGGGAAAGGCATATATCTGGTATTTTTACTCATGACGCCTTTGTTTTTTTCGTTATTTCTGATTCAGGAAAAGGAAAAGCAACAGGAAAAAGGAATAATCAAGGTGATTGCAGGAGCACTTCTTCTAACCAGCATCATACTTCTGGGAAGTTATGTGCTATTGGTAGGAAATTTCGGTGTAAAGTCCCTAAGTACCATGCGTTTTCCCGTTGTAACGCTAATGAGCACTGTTCAATTTGAGGGAAACTTCCTAAAACGTATGGATGCACTTATGGTTGCAGTGTGGTTTTTTACATTGTTTGCGTTGCTGAATCTACATCTGCATTATGCAGTAAAAATGGGCAGGGATATTAGAGAAAAACAAAGCAATTCCAAGCTCTGCAAGGGCTTTTTTCTGATTTTTCCGGCGGTTGCGGTGTATGGAGTGGCATATGCAATACAGAATGTGGAGGGGGGCTTAGATTTATTTTTGAAATATTATAGTTATTTTGCGGCTCCGCTTATGGTTGTTGGACCGGGATTACTTTTATTGGGAAGAAAGGAACGGGTATGATTCAGAATAAGACGTTTTTGCGAAGAGGACTCAGCATCCTTTTATTAGGATGTGTAGCAATACAGCTTACGGCATGTAGTAAAACAGAATTAGAAGAAAAATGCTTCCCATTGCTTGTGGCGGTAGATTATGAGGACGGAGAGGTGACATTTTGTGCGGGCTTTCCAAGGGCGGATAATTCGGGCGGAAGCACCGGACAAAGCACAGAGCTACAGGTGGCGACCGCAAGGGGCAAGACCTTCGAAGAAAGTAAGGCAGAATATGAGAAGAACCTTAACAAGATTCCGGATTATAATCATTTGAAGGTGTTGGTGCTGGGGGAGGATTTTGCGAAGGATGAGTCGAAGCTGGATGAAATGCTGGACACACTTGCCGGGACGGAAGAGCTTCCACGAAATACCTATGTCTGCATTGTGGATGATGTAGACGAGCTGATGGCAATTGATAAGGAGCTGCCACAGGATTTAGGAACCTATCTGGAAGAATATTTAAACAATCATGAGGATAAGAAAAATCGTATGCTCACATTGGGAGATATGTTGGATGAAAAAGAAAATTGTGAATTGGTGTTGTATGCGCCTTTTCTGGTGCCGGAGGATACTTATGTAGAATGGGGCGGTTACTATTGTCTTGGCTTCGAGCTTCCGCCGGTGAAGTTTGAATAAATCCAAAGATTTTTTATAGTGAAGTGAATAAGTGCAAAAAATCATGACAAGACTTCTGATATAAAAACCAGGAAACAGAAAAATATCGGAGGTTGATGTCATGAAAAAATACATATTCAATATAGTAGGAGTAGGAATTATCTTGTTATACATGTGGATGGTGGTGTTGGGAAATGACCCATTGCAGCCGGCAATTGCTTCTAAAATTTTACGCTTTCATGTACTGGCAAACAGTGATAGCGCAGAAGACCAGGCAGTAAAAGAAGAAGTAAGAGACGCGGTTGGTACATATTTAAAGCCGTTGCTAGAGGACGCACAGAGTCTTCGGGACACCAAGGATATCGTGGAAGAAAACATGGATAACATCATTGAGCTTGCTAAGACTACACTAGAGGCAGAGGGCTACGACTATGAAGTACATGCGTCCCTTACGGTTACGGATTTTCCGGAAAAAAGCTATGGCTCATACACATTTCCAAAGGGCGAGTATGAGGCTCTGGAGATTGTCATTGGTGAGGGCGAAGGACAGAACTGGTGGTGTGTATTGTATCCAAATATGTGCTTTCGCGGAACGGTATATGAGGTCGTAGAAGAGGAGGCAGGAGAAGCTCTTCGTGAGGTGTTAAGCCCTTGGGAGTATGCAGATGTGTTTGAATCGGATGAGGTAGAGTTCCATTTTAAAATCCTTGAATATTTTGCAGGAAGAGGTTAGAATCTTCATATGGTATGTTGTGTGAAAGCAACGAGAATTTGCCACGAAGGAGTATGGAATGACAAAAGAAGTTATTATTACAATCTGTGGGCTGCAATCAGGACCGGAGGCAGACGAAGAACCAATCGAGATGATTACCACAGGGGAATATTATTATAAAAACGGCAAGCATTATCTACTGTATGAGGAGGTAATGGAGGGAGAAACCGCCACGAATAAGAACCGCATCAAATTCGCCCCGGGTTATATGGAATTAACCAAGAATGGGATAGTAAGCGTACATATGCTGTTTGAGGAAAATAAGAAGAACATCACACACTATTACACCCCATATGGTGCGCTGATGATGGGCATTGAGGCAAAAAAGGTAACAATTACGGAAACGGAAAATGAAATCAATGTTTCCGTGGAATACACCCTGGAAATCAATCAAGAGCACGCTGCGGACTGTGATATCAGAATCAGCATCAAATCCAAGGGAAGCGGCGACTTTAAAATTATCAGCTAGAAAAATAATGCAAAATAAAATCCCCACACATATAACATATGACTCCTCGGTCGTACCGAAATGTCGTCGTGTCATAAGCTATATGTGTGGGGATTTTTAGAAATTCACTATTTCTTCTTAGATTCCTTCTGCTTCTTCTCTGCGTCAAGCTCAGCTGACATCTGCCTGTATTTATCTGCAAGCTTAGCACGGAAGCCCTTCTTTGCTTCAGGCTTCTCTAATGGTCCACGAAGGCCCTTTACACCGGTGATGTAAAGACCGCTTACCGTAGCCTTCACTTCCTTCTTCACAGGAATATCAGCAAAAACAGCTTCGTCAGCAATTAAGGTCATTACCCTTGGTCCAACCTTAGCTTTTACAATTGGAAGCTTGGTTAGACGCATATACTTAGGTGTCTGGTCAATTACCTGTTGTGGAAGACCAGAGTCCTTGAGCTTCATTTTTTTCTTATCAATAATCAGCATAGATACAGTCTGAGCAACTGCAGCCATCTGAGCATCCTGCTCGTCCTTCTTCTTCTGAGCTTTTTTACCCAGGAAGTATAATGCAACCATCACTGCAATTATTACGACAAGAACAATTGCAAAAATAATCCATCCATTCATGATTTCTTCCTCCTTAATTTCACTATCGACCATTTTAGCAAAATTCGTAAAAAAAATCAACGTGAATATGCGTTATGTATTTGTATTTTTGGAAAAACTATGGTATTATTTATAAATTCGGAACAGAATACAGTATTTTTATAGGAGAAAAGGAAATATGAGAAAGAGATTATTGGCTGCATTACTTTGTGCAGCAATGGTATTTTCTGTAAGCGCTTGCGGTGGTAATGGCGACGATACAGAATCAGAATCAGAAAACGTTAAGGTTGACCCACCTACCGTGACATCCTTGGCAACGTTTGATGACATTAAGTCAATTCTTGTAGATGATTATGAAATCACAGATGAGATTATTGAAAATGGATTTTCAAACTTACTCTTTGGCGCAGGTGGCGGTCTTGTAGAGGTTACGGACCGTGACGTTGTACAGGCTGGAGATATTGTTTTGACCGGCTTTGCAGGGGCTCCAAATGACGAGCTTGCAGCAACACTTACAGAAGATGAGTTAAAAGAAATGAAATCTAATATGTCCACAACAGAGGGCTATGAACAGTTAATTGACGTATCAAATAACGGATCTATTGATGAGTCTACGGGTGAATTAGCCGGATCATATATTTCAGGCGACTGGGGTAAATTCTCAGATGGACTTATCGGTGCTAAAGTGGGCGAGGAAAAGAGTCACGAAGTAACCTTCCCAAATCCATATGCAAGTGATACAAGACTTTCCGGTCAGAACGCAACCTTTACATTTACCGTAGAGAAGATTTATGTGAAGGTAACGCTTGATACTATCACAGATGAAGAAATCAAGGAATATTTGGAAGAAGACTATGAAATTACTAATAAGGAAGAAGCAATTGCTTATGTGAGAAAAGCATTATCCTACAGTGCAATTATAGATTATGTTCTTTCAGAGAGTGAAGTGAATATTCCGGAAAACTATTTAGACTGGCGTGCAGACGAATATATTGAATACACAAATGACCTTTACACAACAGTGTATGGTATCAGCTTCGAGACCTTCCTTAGCACATACTATGGACAGACCTTAGAAGAAGCAAAAGCAGACGTGATGGAATGGATGAAGGAAAGTGTGATTCCATATGAGGTCATCTACAGTGAATATGTAACAAGTAAAGACCTGGAATTGGACGAAGACGGCTTACAGGAAATGATAGATGAGCTTTTGACAGAATATAAAGCCTACTATTCAAGTGCGGATGATATTTATATGGAATATGGATGTGGTAATGTAGAAGCCGGAAAGGCATACATTCTCAACAAGACAGCATTCGACGAGTATTTTGAATCATTATATGATGCGTCTATCGCAGTAACGGAATAATCTTGAAATAAAGGAGATTTGAAAATGGAATTAGTTAACATCAGGGAAATTTTTCGTAATCAGAAAAAGTATGAAAACACAAAGGTAAGCATCGGAGGATGGGTTAGAAGTAATCGTAGCTCTAAGAATTTTGGTTTCCTCGTTATTAATGATGGTACCTTCTTTGAGCCAATTCAGGTAGTATATTCGGATGGGCTTAATAATTTTGCTGAAATCGAAAAAGTTAACGTTGGCGCAGCACTTATTGTAACCGGTGAGCTTGTTCCGACCCCGGATGCAAAACAGCCATTTGAAATTCAGGCAGAAGAGGTAGTGGTAGAAGGTGCTTCAACACCGGATTATCCACTTCAGAAGAAACGCCATACATTTGAATACTTAAGAACAATTTCTCACTTAAGAGCAAGAACAAACACATTTGAAGCGGTATTCCGTGTGCGTTCTTTATGTGCATACGCAATCCACAAATTCTTCCAGGAGAGGGATTTCGTATATGTGCACACACCACTTATCACAGGTAGTGACTGTGAAGGTGCAGGAGAAATGTTCCAGGTGACAACACTCGATTTAAACAATGTTCCTATGACAGAAGACGGCAAAGTAGATTTCTCACAGGATTTCTTTAACAAGCCAACAAACCTTACTGTTTCGGGTCAGTTAAACGGAGAAACCTACGCGATGGCGTTTAAGAATATCTACACCTTTGGACCAACCTTCCGTGCAGAGAACTCTAATACTACACGTCATGCTGCTGAGTTCTGGATGATTGAGCCGGAAATTGCATTTGCGGATTTGGAAGATGATATGATGCTTGCAGAAAGCATGTTAAAATATGTCATCAACTATGTTATTGAAAATGCTCCGGAAGAGATGGCATTCTTCAATAATTTTGTAGACAAGGGACTTCTTGAC
>CAYMYV010000029.1:0-13657 GCA_964394775.1 uncultured Lachnobacterium sp.
AAAGTCGTCTCCGGCAATCTTAATTGATGTACTTACTACTGTTCCACCTAAAGAAATAACTGCAATATCTGTCGTACCACCACCGATATCTACAATCATGTTACCGCATGGTCTTGAAATATCAATTCCTGCGCCAATTGCTGCTGCGATTGGTTCTTCGATAATCTCTACCTCTCTGGCTCCTGCCTGATAGGTAGCATCCTCTACTGCCTTCTTCTCAACCTCTGTAGCACCACTTGGTACACATACGCTGATACGAGGTTTACGGAAGGTTCTCTTGCCAAGTGCCTTCTGAATAAAATACTTAATCATTTTCTCTGTTACTGTGTAATCAGAGATAACGCCCTGACGAAGAGGACGAACTGCAACGATATTGCCAGGTGTTCTACCAAGCATAAGTCTTGCTTCCTCACCAATGGCTTTAATCCTATTTGTGTCTCTATCAAATGCAACAACGGATGGCTCTTTTAATACAACGCCTTTTCCCTTGAGATAAACTAATACGCTGGCGGTACCTAAATCGATACCAATGTCTGAACCTAACATTCTACGAATACTCCTTTCAAATTGTCATCTATCCATGGTCAATTCTGCGACGTCCCAAATGGGTATAAAACCGCAGTTAAACATATTTTTCCATACTTAGTATTATTATATACAATTTGAGCCATTTTTCAAACTATTTTTTCGATATATATAGAAGAAATTGAAGGAACATCTATCCGGAAGAATAAAAATGGCATCAAAACTATAGCAAGCTTTTATTTCTCACACATTTTTTCTATAGACCTAATTTCATATTAATAATAGCTTATTGCTTTAATTTCAATCAAAAATCAGGTCTCATGCGCAATAAATACGGGATAGGATTCGGGTGTCAAAAGGTGCATTTACGAAGATGTTTGACAAATTGCCAACCGTCACACTGTGACGGTCTAAGCTATAAATAATATAATACTTATGTACTTATGTAGTTATGTACTTATGTACTTATATGCAAGGGCATGGGGGCTTCTGCCGGGCGCATGGGATTGGGCTTCTTTTGGCCATAGGGAGGATTCTGCCGGGCGCATGGGATTGGGCATATAGAAAAAAATCTACTTTCTATGCCCAATTTGCGCCCGGAAAATGATACTATCGTATGTTTTTTCCAGTCTATGGGTATATATAAAAAATTAGTCTTTTAATACCCGGCTTTTTGAGAAAAGCGGGGTATTAAAAGAAGATTTTTCTACCATTACCCACGACCGCGAATACACAGTAAAAAAGCAATAAATTCGTTCATATTTTGGGTACAGCACCATAAAAAATCTTTATATACCCACAACTCTTTAAAAACTCGAAACACAACTATTCCATAACACTAAACTAACTTTTAGAAACTTTACACTGCCATCAAAAACTTCAAAAGCCACCCTTAGGTTGAACGATGCACTATTTTTGGCGGGTCGTTCAACTTTAGGTGTAGAGGTAAAAGCACCAAGTGATGTACTCATTGTTTCACCAAATGGAAGTTATAAAATTGGTTATGATGGTTCAGGTAAGATGAAAACATTTAAACCAAAAGGAAGGAAGCGATATTGATGAAATACTTTGGATTTTTCAAAGGAATGAAATATGGAAAATGTGAAGATGATTTTGATTCATATAAGAATATAGAAAATCATTTGAAGAAGTCTGATGTATTAAGTTATATTAAAGAACTTCCAATAGCAGGTGTAGCACCAATGTCAGTTGCAGATATATTTTCAGGTGAGCCATTAGAACAGGCAGGAATCATAGAAGATGGTAATTTTACATTCCCTATTGATTTTGTTCATTACTATGAAAAATATGATATTGGAATTCCTGTTGATTATGAAAAATACATTGAGACAAAAATTAAAGCATCCTAAGTAATTAGAACGCTTTTTACTAAGCAAAATTATGAATACTGTATCTAATACCACCCTGTCGTAACGGATTGAGTGGTATTTTTATGTTCTATTTAGGAGGAAAAGAGTACAAAAATACCACTCAATCTTTTTATGGCTGAGTGGTATTGCTACATTTTTTCTGTTTTTACATGTTTAGGGAATTTCACTCTAGATAAATGCGCCTTCATATCACAATCTGGACATTCAAACCAAGCAAAACCCATCTGGTTTTTCGCATGAAATCTATGTTGCAGTTTTTCACTTCCGCAATTTGGACACTCAACCGTCTGTCCTTGATATATTTTATCAAGCAGTAATGCGTATCTTGTTGGATTATTCGCCAACATATCCTGTCCTCCGTACATATTCCTGCCACCAATATCCTTCTGAAAATTGTGGTCCCTGCTCATAGTATATTGCAGCTTCATGTGTTTCTGCGTTGAACGATGCACTATTTTTGGCAGGTCGTTCAACCTGACCAGCCTATAAAAGACTCGCCTGCCTGTAAACCAATAATTGTTTTGTTGAGTATTATCTCATGGTTCTGATTTAGAATTAAAGGCACTCAGTTATTGAGCGCTTACGGTCTGTCACTTAAAATCCCTCTTAAAAAAGCAACATTGTTCTTATATATATCTTCACATACTCAAAGCATTTTATCCCCATGTTACTTCATTCCTTGCGCTAACTACAGGGCCCACTTTAAAGTTCTCCTTACCATTCCAAATCCTACTATCATCCATACAAGGCAAATCAACATTCCACCCATTGCATGGTTAAAGGAAAACACTCCCACCAAACTATTATTTATCATTGTACTTGCGAAAGATATAGGTAATAATCCCATAAGTTTCTGCAATCCTAACGGTAGGATTTGAATATCATAATAAATCGGCGAAAAAAATATCAACACATAGGAAATAATGTTTGATATTGAAATCGTACTATTATAATCACTGCACTTAAACCCTATTATCACACCAATTGGAAACAAAGCAATTGTGACTAATAAAAAGACCATTATATAGACACCAATTATCATCAAGATAGACGCTTCTATCTTTGCTAAAAGCATTCCAATAATAAGAATAAAAATGTTTGATGGCAAATATATTGTTACCAAAGAACTTAGTATTCCTGCAACAAACTCACCCTTTGAAATGGAGTATGCCAAAAAGAACTCTAAACCATCACCAATAACGAGATTATTAATTTTTACCGCCACTGTACTGATAGACATAGTAACCATCCCCATCATTACGCTGCCCGTTACAATTCGTAGAAAATAATCCTCGCTATATCCAGTTACTAGCGTCAAAAAGAACATCATACACACTGGAATTCCCACACTATTAAAAATTGTTGACACAGCAGAATTTTTGTGTGGTATAAAAAATAGTTTCGTTAATATCTTGATATTATGTAAATGCTGCTTTATCTTATCCAAAACAAATATCCTCCAATGTTATTCTCTCTAACTTATATCCGTCAATCTCATCAGAACCAACTTTCTTTAGCACTTGTTCTGATTTCTCCTTCGAACAAATTACTACTAAAATAGTATCACTGATTTTTTTCAACTGATATTCCGTTTTGCATTGGGTTAATTCATCAAATCGTTTCTCCCGCTGATTCTTGTCTTTAAAATACAAAAGGAGCTTATTCTGTTTTGAATTATACTCACTCAACAAAGCTTGGTTTTCATCAAGAATTATTTCCCCATTTTTCAAAAAAATAAACCTTGATATGTGATTTTCAACCTCGGTTAAATTATGAGTCACCAATAAAATTGTTTTCCCCTGCATATTTAATTCTTTAATCTTGTTCCATAGCAAGTATCGATTCTCTGGATCCAAATCGTTACTAGGCTCATCAAGCACTAGCACGTCAGATTCTCCTAACAAAGCAAACGCAAAGTATAATATGCGTCTCTGCCCACCTGACAACTGATAAAAATAGCTTTCCAATATTTCTTCTTTAATCGAAAAATACCGTAGCGTTTCTTTCATCATCTTCTCACATATGTTTTTTTCCAATTTATGCAAGTCCGTAACAATATCAAGCGCTTCCTTAACCTTCAAATTGTAAAATGGTGCATAGCCACTCTGCGCCATATATCCAATTCTTTCTCTGTCTCTGACCGTTATCTCTCCTTCATCCGGTTCAATAATCCTTAAGATTTCTCTAATTAATGTTGTTTTTCCGCTTCCGTTACTTCCAAATATTCCCAGAAAATCCCCTTTGTTTATGATAAGACTAATATTCTTATTAGCTTCCACAACAGATTTTTTTCCTCTGTAGGTCTTCGAAAGGTTACTTACTACAATTTCCATACTTCTCCCTTTTTAAACAATTTGCAAAGAAATAGCCGTACTTGAGTTGAACGATGCACTATTTTTGGCGAGTCGTTCAACAGACAGGATAGGCGTTTTTATTACTTATTTCTCTTATCGAGAAAGGTAATCAATGCGATTAACAAACCGCCAAAGGTAATTAACAGTGTTAATGTACCAAAGAAAATCATAATGATTTCATAGTCTGTCATTGGCATCTCCTCCCTTCCTATGTAGTCTGACATCTTCATATCAGCTCATTGGGGAGTCAACCACCCTGTCATGGATGCTTTTCTGCTAATAAATTATCACGAGTTATACTCTATGTCCAATAGATTGGATTCCGAATTTCGGAATCGGGTTATAGTTTTGTTAATTTCGGTTGTGGACGCAAATCATATTCCAAAAACGGCATAACAACATTTTTATAAAATGCTTGTTGCTTCTTACCATAATCATATAACGCTGTATAATCACCATCTACCTGTGCTCTATGAAGCGCATGATAATAAATCGGTTTATTTTCATCTTGAATGATTACTGGGATTATTCCATCCTTTAAACATTCACGAAACAGAATCATTCTACCTACGCGCCCATTCCCATCCTGAAACGGATGAATTTTTTCAAAGCGAGCATGCATTTCCATTTGTTTATATATATCCTTGCGAACATCACTATGATACCACTCTAACAATTCTGACATTTCTTTCTTTACATCAGTAGGCGAAGCTGTATCTATATCTGAAACAATGTTTTTACGATTCTTATATTCGCCAACCGGGTAACCATTTGCACGATCTTCAAAAACACCTGCCTTAAGATTATAATGCAGTTGTTTGATTATCTCCTCTGACAATGGTTCTGTAAGTGAATTAAGCATATAATTGAACATCAAAAAATGTCCATTCATTTCTTCAATATCTTTTGCTCTATATATTTCGTTTTCCTCGCCCACCAAGGTTCCTGTATCAAACAAGGATGCTGTTTGCTCGCTTGTCAACGTACTACCTTCTATTCTGTTTGAATTATATGCCATTAATTTCTGTGTCTTGGCATACACACCTTTTCTATCATTATGTTTATGCTCTTTGTAAAATTTTTCCAATAAAGTGGATACTATTTTTTTACTACTCATTTCCATCCTGGTCTCCATATTTTTTCTTTAGATTCCGAATTTCGGAATCGGGTTATAGTTTTGTTTGTTTTGGCTGTGGTCTCTTATCACTTCTTACCACAGCTTTCATGTCCTCTGTATATTGGTGTACCAATAAACTTCTGTTCTTCAATTCATGCTGTGTTCCAAATAATAAGTTATCATAGAATCTTTCCAACGGTTCCATGTCCGGCATTACATTATTCGCATAATCTGCATAATTAGAACGTACCAGCGCATTTCTATAATATAGTGAATGATGCATGAATAATGAATTATCTACTTTAAACCCTATGTGGTTTAAATACATCTGCATAAATACAGCTGTTGTTCTTGTATTACCTTCTCCAAATGCATACACCTGCCATATAGAGGAAGTAAATTCCGCAATATGCTTTAACACTTCCTTCTGTGATAAACCGGAATAGCTTTTTCTTTTCTCCTGTGAGAAATCATAATCAAAAGTATCCTGTATCATCTGGTAATTTGCATACTTAACAGTTCTCCCTCCTAAAATTGGCTCCTCTTTGGAAATGTTGTAATCACGAAACTTTCCTGCATGCGAATATATTCCATCAAATAAGGTTCTATGAATATACTTAAGCGTCATAGGAGAAAAGGTAAATCCAGGTTCCTGCAGCAGCGCTGCAATTCTTGCAGATACCATATCCGCTTCCTTCTGGCGTTCTTCTTTCTCTTTTTCAGATTCCTTTTCATAGCGTTCATACAGAAGCTTCTCTATTTCATCGTAGCTAAGCTCTCCTTCAACCTCACGGTAAGAAAGTTCTTTCAAATATTCACTTGGTTTTAAGCCATCTACTTCTTGTAACCCAATAGCTGCATCCCAGCAAGCCTGCTTATATTCCTTTGTATAAATTAGCTTTGTTTCATAATACCCGCTATTCATTGCGCCTCCTACATAACCTAATTATTCCGTTATCCCAGTTCTCCCATACGTTTTTCATCTCATCCAATGATTTCTGCAGAAATTCTGGCAATCAACCTTCTAAATAGCTTTTATCTATTGGTTTTCCATCGTTTGAGTAATCCTCATCATCCTTCTTGCTCTGACACACCTCATAAAGTTCATCCATAGACATCTCTAATACATCCGCCATTTTCTTAAAAAATTGAACTGAACAACCTGTATATGGAGTTTTCCCGCTTACAATGTAATGCATTGTACTATACGACATTTCGCATTCTTTTGCGAATACATATATTGATTTATTTTTTTGTTTTAATAGTGTTTTTAACATAGATTCTTCCTCCGTATTTGTTATATCAAATTTTCGATATAGATTCAAGAGAGTATCGATATTTTGACATATTTTTGTTCAGCGATGCACTATTTTTGGCGGGTCTTTCAACAAAAGAGGGAACAGTTGATGAGATTAAAGCATTATGCAAAACTTATAAATTCACTTAAGAGTGAAAAGGAATTACGTAGAGTTTAATTATACTAGAGAATGATAAACAAATAAGTGCGCGTGGATATGAATCACTCCGTTATCTTATACTGCAGAAGATATACATCGGGTTTTCTTTATAAAACATATGGGGAATGACATTATCCTATTAGGAAACTTATTATTAAGAAAAATTCCTATAGCATGAAAATGTATGTTATAATAGGATAAACTATCATGTATGAGAGGTATGTATGGCTTATAAAGAAATAGTTGAATTTTGGAAGCAAAAGAATATCAAAACAGAAGCAGAGCTGGAAGCAGTGTTACATTCTTATTGTATCGACTTTTCGTATCATTCAGGAAAGATAGAAAATGATAATGTGACCTACCATGATACGAGGGAAATCTTTGATAAGGATGGAGTGACTTCTTACACTGGAGACCTTCGTACATTATTTGAAATTAAGAATTCAAAATTGGCGTATGAGCGTATATTGAAGGCTTTTGATTCAAAAGAACCGATAACAGAGGATTTTGTGAAGGAAGTACAAAAACTGCTAACAAAGGGCACATATGACCCAAGGAGATATTCGTTAGGCGAAAGACCGGGTGAGTATAAACAGGGAGATTATGTTACTGGCCGTAATGAAGTCGGAGCATTGGCAGAGGACGTACAGGAAGAGATGGCAGAACTTTTAGATGAGCTACAAGGTGTAGATGAATTGCCGGCGTTAACAGTAGCAGCATATTTCCATGCCAAGTTCGAGAATATCCATCCGTTTTCAGATGGTAATGGACGTACAGGAAGATTGCTTATGAATTATTTATTATTGTTGTTAGGACATCCTCCGATAGTGATTCATGAAGAAGACAGAAAAGCTTACTATGATGCGCTGGAGCAGTTCGACTCGAATCTGGAGTTGAAGCAGCTGGAAGGTTTTTTAAAGGAGCAGACGACCAAGACATGGGAGAAAGCCTTTATTAAGTCAAAAAAGGAAAACGTAAGGCAGAAAGAGATTAAGCTAAGAGATGCAGCAAAGCCTCGCGAGCCGAGAATATAGAAAAAACTGATTCTGAAGAGTAATATGTACCTCCATGGGAGACACATATTACTTGTTAAAGTATTTTTTGATTAGATTGTAAACGTCATGTAGACGGAGTATCCAATCCAGCACTTCTTTTAGAATTGATCTTCGGAGAAAAGAAAGATATAAAGGATTTATCAGAAGAGCTAAGGGTAATGCAATTCGAAGTGTTGTAGATAATATTGTTTTCGACAGAACCAACACGACATTAGACTTTTCTCTGAAACTCGAATTGTAATTAATAATAACTTTTATGCAACACAAAAACCACTTACCGTTGGCAAGTGGTTTTTGTAGCTTATTAGTTACGATTCCAACAGTCTATGTTATAATACCATTGCGTATGTGGGCATGCATATGTATGAAACCTTCGGCTGTATCTATAACTTCGGTCTTTTAGGTTTGATATCAAACGAAGCAACCGGCTTTACAATCACTTTTGTATTCTTCATTAACGGTGTCTGCTCATATCCTATCTTAATAAACCGCTTCACATACTCCTTATCTACTTCAAATCCGGTCTCTTGAATACATCTCTCCACCATCTCATCCGTAATTACCGGCTTTGGATTTCTGGATAGATATATACTAATTGCTTTTGTCTCATCTTCCAGTTCATGAAGTAAACGTCCAAATAAGTCTGGCTTTCTTTCTGTTTCCGAATATCCGTTATATAACAAAGCAATATTATTATCAAAATTCGGCGCCAGCCTAAGAGCCTCTCCTGTTTCGACATCACGAAGTATACCGTAATTTTCTGTGTGCCGGTCAGCGTTTCTGCAGAATGAATCCATCAGAATAAGTTCAACATACCGGTCTGCAAAATCATCTCCCATTTCTGCAAAACATCTATAATTTTCTATATAATCTTCGTTTTCTCCCATCCAGCCATACGCAGCCTCGTAATTTACACTGGCATTTCTAGTAAAATCCAAACTTTTTATATATCCTTCGCCCGGTTCATATACAGCCATAGCAAATCCAAGCTCTTTACCAAGAAGACTTATAAATGTTTCAGAGAATACTTCCAGTTCGCTTTGTTTCTTATACAGCCACCATATACCGTCATGCACCTTCCAGCACTTCTCAAAACTTCCGATATTCGTAAGTTCCGGTGTACGGTTCGGTTCCAGTTCAAAAGCTGTTAATTCTCCGTTTAATGCAAGCTCGGCAAATGTATCTTTACTAAACCGTACATTTTCCCACATCAGCTCTGAATCTGTCTCTTTCATCCAGTATGTATCTGTCAATGTAACTGCATTCACGCTTAACACGGTAGAAACATCATCTTTTTCTTTTAAGCGCAAAGCCTTCTTTAATAATCTCGAATGAATTCTGTGAGAATCTATTGCGCGTCTTTTCAGCCAATTCTCCAAGTTTCCGGTTCTTTGCAGGTAGATAGGTAATAAATCCTGATGAAATATCTCACATATCTGTCCATTTTCAATTTTAGCTAGGCACGTATCACGACTCATCAGATAACCATTGAAATTTCTAAACTCCATATTTCTATCTCCTCTCGCAAAAACCATTTTACTTATTATAGCATATAAAGGTATTTTCTTTAAGTCACAATATTTCTTATATATCTTGTTGCCATCTGCACAGATAAATGAAGGGTTGTCTAAATGTTCATCAAACAGTTCTGTAAAAGTTTCTACTGTAAGTCTTCCAAGACCTACAACTTTAGATACAGCATAACCATTCAAATCAACCATACATGGCTAATCTCGAGCGTACGAAATCCCATATTCAACCACCTCGCCACACCATCCTAAAATGCTTCTTTTTACTCAACCGACAAGTAGTTTACTCCATTTAATACCGTCTCAACCAATGTATCCCCTTCATATTTCAGCTTCAAAGAGAAAAATGGTACATCCTCTTCCAGCAAATGAAAGAACACCTTATCGCCTTCCCAAATAGGCAAATCATACACATCTGATTTTTTCACCCATTCCAGATTGCCTTCATCGCATTCAATCATCTCGCCATTATAACTGTCCGCGGTATACAAAAACATATATTCCGTCTGCTGTACATCTGTCACAAATGTAATGATTCCTCTTAACTTCCAGCTTGTCAGAATAAGTCCCGTCTCCTCGCGCACCTCACGAAGCAGACATTCCTCCGGGGATTCTCCCTCTTCAAAATGTCCGCCTACACCGACCCATTTATCCTTGTTGATATCCTTTTCCTTTTTCACGCGGTGCATCATCAAGTAGCTGTCATCGCGCTCTATATAACAAAGTGTAGTCAATTTACTTCGCATGGTGTTTTTCTCCTCTAATTTTTACAATATGCAATGCCATCTACTTGGGATATTCCAAACATCCCGAAACAAGCAGTCCATTTGAACAACATTTTCAAGTCAATAATTCAAAAAGCAGTAATCACCAGCCTTAATAATTCCTGTATGAACCCACTCTTCATTCACATCATATCTTTCAATCATATTCGTTTTCCCCCTAAACTCTAAGTTTCTTCAAAATGGCCGATATCTTCGCCGTACAGTCTGCTTTTCTAGCTTCCGCAGTTCTCCACGAATCCGAAAGCGGAAAATACACATTATCTTTCGCTTTTGGACCTAAGTCCCACTGTCCATCTTCATGCTGAAGCGCAATGATTTGCTGTGCTATTTTGCCATTTTTATAGTCCATAGAGACTCCTCTTTTGGTATCATTTATCTGCTGAATGGTTTATTAAAAGACCCAATTTCAACCAAATTTCCTTCTGGATCTGCAATATAGCACGTTCTTTGTCCCCATGGTTCTGTGGTAGGTTCCAGAATTGGGGTTGCACCCTTGCTGATTGCTTTTTCATATTCTTCATCTACTTCTTCGAACGTATCCACATATAATGCAATCTCAAAGTGCCCATTTGGTCCTTTCAGATACTCATATTTTCTGCTTGTCATCTTCTCAAAATCATTTCTTCCATAAAGCAGAAATAGTGTTCCATCTTTGACTAAATATACATTTGAGGTATCCTCGCCCTCTTTAATTTCAAAGCCCAACACATCCCTATAAAAGCGAATCATCTTCGCCATATCTTCTACAAATAGTCCAAATCCATCCAATCTCATTATAATTTCTTCCTCCTTGTAAATCTCCGTTTTCATTTCCGATTTTAGGTACAGGTATAGTGAGATCCAATCATTGTCTAAACATGCCTAGACACCACCAATATAAACCTACTTCTCCAAATAAGGCCTCAGAAACTGCCCTGTATAGCTTGCTTCCACTTTACATATTTCCTCCGGCGTACCCTGTGCAATGACAGTTCCACCAGCATCGCCACCTTCCGGTCCCATGTCGATGATATAATCCGCGGTCTTGATTACGTCTAGGTTGTGCTCAATAACCACAACCGTATTGCCATCCTCTGCAAGTCGATGAAGAATCTCAACCAGCTTATGCACGTCCGCAAAGTGAAGACCTGTGGTAGGTTCATCCAGAATATAGATGGTTTTACCTGTACTCTTACGACTAAGCTCTGTCGCAAGCTTAATTCGCTGGGCTTCACCACCGGACAACTCCGTGGAAGGCTGTCCCAGTTTTACATAACCAAGTCCAACATCATACAGTGTCTGAATCTTACGAAGTACTGTTGGAACATTCTTAAAGAACTCCACAGCATCCTCGACTGTCATATCCAAAACATCATAGATACTCTTGCCCTTATACTTTACCTCAAGAGTCTCTCTGTTATATCTCTTACCGCCGCAGACTTCACATGGTACATAAACGTCCGGAAGGAAATGCATCTCAATCTTTAAGATACCATCGCCACTACAAGCCTCGCAGCGTCCACCCTTCACATTAAAGCTGAAACGACCCTTTTTATAGCCTCTTGCTTTCGCATCTGAGGTTGCCGCAAACAGGTCACGAATCATATCAAACACACCGGTATAGGTTGCAGGATTGGAGCGCGGTGTTCTTCCAATTGGAGACTGGTCAATATCTATCACCTTATCCAGCTGCTCCAATCCAAGAATGTCATCATGCTTTCCCGGAATACATCTTGCACGGTTCAAGCTCTTTGCCAAATGCTTGTATAGAATCTCATTGGTCAGCGAGCTCTTACCAGAACCGGATACCCCTGTAATACAGGTCACAACACCAAGCGGAATATCCACATCGATATTTTTCAGGTTGTTTTCTCTAGCGCCCTTAATTGTGATAAAACCAGTTGGTTTTCTGCGTTCTACAGGTACAGGAATCTTGATTCGTCCACTAAGGTAAGCACCTGTCAGAGAATTCCTGCATTTCATAATATCCTCTGCAGTACCGGTCGCAATAACCTCTCCACCATGCACACCCGCTCTTGGGCCAATATCCACAATATAATCTGCTGCACGCATGGTGTCCTCATCATGCTCAACTACGATTAGGGTGTTGCCCAAATCCTTCAAGTTCTTCAGTGCGCCCAGCAGCTTATCATTATCTCTCTGATGCAGGCCGATACTTGGCTCGTCCAAAATATAAGCCACACCAACAAGACCCGAACCAATCTGGGTTGCCAGGCGGATACGCTGTGCTTCACCACCGGAAAGCGTCGCTGTTCCACGGGTTAAGGTCAGGTATTCTAATCCCACCTCACGTAAAAATCCTACGCGGGCCTTAATTTCCTTTAATATCTGTTCACCAATAAGCTTCTGCTGATTGGTCAGTTTCATTTTCTCTAAGAAATCACACATTTCCTTTACGGACATGGACGTCATCTCATGAATATTCATATCTGCCACCGTAACTGCCAGGGAAGACTTCTTCAGGCGCTGCCCTCCACAGCATTCGCAGGGAGAAATACGCATAAACTGTTCGTATTCTGCCTTCATGGTTTCCGAAAAAGTCTCGCGATAACGACGCTGTACATTACGAATCAAGCCTTCCCAGTTCAAATCATAGACGCCTTCTCCACGCTGTCCTTTATAATGAACCTTTAAGACTCTTCCATCACCACCATTCACAAACATATCACGAATATCTTCCGGCAAATCCTGATATGGAGTATCCAAATCAAATCCATACCCTTCTGATAATGCCCTCAAGGTCGCATAAGTATAGCTGGATGAGTCCGTAGAAGACTGCCATCCCATTACCTGTATCGCCCCTTCAGAAAGCGCAAGGCTCTTATCCGGAATCATCAAATCCTCATCAAATTCCATCTTATATCCCAAACCAAAGCAGGTTGGACAGGCGCCAAACGGATTGTTGAAGGAGAAGCTTCTTGGTTCCACTTCATCAATGCTTACTCCACAATCCGGGCATGCGAAATTCTGGGAAAAGGTCATAGGTTCCCCATCAATCACATCAACGATAGCATTGCCTTCCGTCAAATCAAATACGTTTTCTAAGGAATCTGTAAGACGCTTCTCAATTCCTTCCTTTACCACAAGGCGGTCTACTACAATATCAATATTATGCTTAAGGTTTTTATCCAGGGAAATCGCTTCGGAAAGCTCATACTGATTGCCATCTACAATCACACGCACATATCCACTCTTTTTTGCTTTTTCAAAGAGCTTCTCATGCTGTCCCTTACGTCCTCGAACCACCGGAGCCAGAATCTGAATACGAGTCTTCTCTGGCAGCTGCATTACCGCATCTACCATCTGGTCAATCGTCTGTCTGGTAATCGCGCGACCACATTCCGGACAATGAGGGATTCCGATTCGTGCATACAACAAACGGAAATAATCATAGATTTCCGTTACCGTTCCAACCGTAGAACGAGGATTTCTGTTTGTCGATTT
>CAYMYV010000030.1:0-13596 GCA_964394775.1 uncultured Lachnobacterium sp.
AAAGTAGAGAGTTGGGTATATAGAGATATAACATGTGAAAATACCCTCATATTTGAAAAAATCAGGGTATTGTAGAGGATGCACTTTGTATATACCCATTTAAGGAAAATATCTTTGATAGTAAGTATTAAGAAAGGGTCTGGAGACAATAAGCTGTTGTATAGACCCGAAAAAGGGTCTGGAGACAATAGGCTGTTGTATAGACCCGAGAAAATGCCAGGAGGAAGCATATATGAACTATGCAGGAATTAAATACTGTGATATAGCAAATGGAATTGGTTGTCGTACGGTGCTTTTTGTATCGGGATGCCGCAATCATTGCAAGGATTGCTTTCAGCCTCATACATGGGATTTTAACTATGGTGCTCCATTTGACGAGAAAATTCAGCAGGAGATAGTGGATTCCTTGAAGCCGGCTTATGTGCAGGGGATTACGTTGTTGGGTGGAGAACCATTTGAGCCGGAAAATCAGGCAGAATTGGTGAAATTCATGCGTAAGGTAAAAAAGCTGTATCCAAATAAGGATGTGTGGGCATTTACCGGCTATATCTATGACAAGGATTTGATAGAAGGTGGTAGAAAATACTGCGAGTCTACGGATGAATTACTGTCTATGATTGATGTCTTGGTGGATGGTCCATTTATTGCCGAGGAAAAAGACCTGATGTTAAAATTCCGTGGTAGTCGAAACCAGAGAATTATTGACATGAAAAGCACGAGAATGCAAAATAAAGTAGTTTTATCAGAATTAAATAATTAAAAGTGTCAGAGTACGAAAGAAGAGGTAAATATGAAAAGAAATTTAGTATTAGGTGCTACAATGCTTATGAGCATTGTGCTATGGGCTTGTGGAACCCAGAATTCAGGAAAGCCAGAGGTTGTTAATGCAAATTCTGCAGATTATTGGATTGAAAAAGCGGAAAATGCACATGAGATTCTTATGTCAGAACAGGACATAGAAGCATTAAATGAAGCAATGATGAGTCAGTGGGGAACCGACTGGTATAGTGGATATTATAATGTGTTGGCTTTTCCAGAAACTGTGGAAAAGAATTGGCTGGAGCAAAGAATTTGTTATTTAGAATTGCGAAATTCTACTTTGTATCTGGATGGAGAAGCCGTTACTACCGAACAGTGGGATGTATATTACGCAAACCTTAATTTGGAAGGCATCACATCTGAGGTGAGTTACGCTGTAATTGTTAAGAATATAGCGGCATATGATTTGCCAACGACAGATGTGTTATCTAGTAGTGCGGAAACGGGTTCATCAAATTCATTGCAGCAGACCACATTAAAAATTAATGAACCAGTTGTGGTATTACATGAGAGTAGTGATGGAGAATGGCTTTATGTTGTATCTAATGAATATATTGGCTGGGTCGAAGAGAGCTCGTGTGCGTATTTTGAGGATTATGAAAAATGGATGGATTTTCAGAATAACAAAGAGTTCATCATGGTGTACAAGGACACTGTGCTAGAAGAAAACAATCAAGCTTTGTATATGGGCACAAAAATGTATCTCGCAAAAGATGGAGAATATGAAAAGGAACATATGTCT
This sequence comes from uncultured Lachnobacterium sp., assembly GCA_964394775.1. Lineage (GTDB taxonomy): Bacteria > Bacillota > Clostridia > Lachnospirales > Lachnospiraceae > Roseburia. The sequence goes on from CAYMYV010000030.1 coordinate 1,562, forward strand.
GAGGACTATGATTATGTTTTGCGTATTCCTCAAAAAGGCGCAGATGGATATTTGGAATACGTTTATGTTGGTGTTGCGACAGAAGAGAATCTTTGTGAAGGCTATTTGCCATATACTAGAGAAAATATAATAAAATTGGCATTTCAGGAATTGGGTGAGCCATATGGCTGGGGTGGTGCAAATGGAGACAGAGACTGTTCAATGTATGTTAAGGATATCTATTCCTGTTTTGGTATAAAAATGCCTAGAAATAGTCGTCTTCAAATGGCAGTTCCAACCTATGGAGAATCCCTTAGTGGCAAGACAGAAGCGGATATTGTAACACGAATGGAACGTGCGTGCATGGGAGATGTGTTAGGAATATCCGGACATGTTATGTTGTATTTAGGTGAGGCAAATGACCAGCATTATGTTATTAGCATGTTATCAAGTTATGTGCCTGAAACTGTCACTGAGAATTTTGGAGAATACGTAGAGGCGGTAAATAAAGTACAAGTAAACACTTTGGATGTCAGACGTAGAAATGGAAATACTTGGTTACAGGAGTTGCTTTCCATTGTAAACATAGAGAGTGATAATAAGCAGTAATCAAAGGATGAGGAAGTTATGATTTTACGAGTTCCGGATTATTTCGGAGAATTTGAATGTACTGCAGGCTGGTGTAAGGATAGCTGCTGTATTGGATGGGAAATTAATATTGATGAAGACACTTATGATTTTTACAGCTGTGCAGAGGGTGAAATTGGGCAGCGTCTGCAGGCGGCAATGTATAAAAATGAAGATGGAGAGATTAGCTTTCGCTTAGGAAAAAAGAAACGTTGTCCATTTTTAAATGGAGAGAATCTCTGTGATATCTGTATTCATATGGGAGAGGAAGCTTTAAGCGAGGTCTGCACGGAATACCCAAGATTTTCACTTTGGTATGCAGACGTACAGCAGAAATGTTTGTCCTTAAGCTGTGAGGAAGTAGGTCGCATATTGTTTTCTAAAGAGGAGCCTGTGGAATTTACAGAGGTGGAGCTTCCGGGAGATTCTGTGTTTGCTGAGAGCGACCACCTCAATCGAGAGAGCGACCACCTCAATCGAGAGAGCGACCATCTCAATCGAGAGAGCGACCACCTCAATCGAGAGAGCGACCACCTCAATCGAGAGAGTAACCACCTCAATCGAGAGAGCGACCATCTCAATCGAGAGAGCGACCATCTCAATCGAGAGAACTACTATCTCCATGACGAGAGCGACCATCTTGCCGAAGACGATTATCTTTATGGGGAAAACAGGTGGGAAAAAACAGAATTCATGGTAGAAACGCCCGATTTGAAGAGCGATGGATTCTCGGAGGAATTAAAGTATTTCTTGGAACAAGCCCAGAATGAGGCAATTGCTATCCTACAGAATCGTTCGATTTCAATTGAGGAGCGCATGAAGCAGTATCTGTCGTATCTTACATGGGTGCAGGAGAAAATTAATCGTACGAATGTAGATGCCGGGGAAAGTCTTGCTTATACGGATGAGGAGCTGGCAGAGGATATTCCGGTGATGGATTTTGAGTTGCTCAAGCAGGGCTTTGAGCAGTATGAGAAGCGCATGGATATTTTCAGGGAATTGGAAGTGTTGGACCATGAGTGGGAGGATGTAGAGTTAAAAATGCAGGAGAAGCTTGCACCAAACACATATCATGAATATTTAAATTCATTTATGGGAAGCTGTGCATACTTAGAAACGGATTACGAGAATCTTCTGGTGTATTTTACCTTCCGCTACTTCATGAATTCTTACTACAATATGGACGTGTTATCCTACGGAAAACTTGCGGTAGTATTTACACTTATGGTCCGCGACATAGATATGCTTCGCTTTGAGGAAAATGGCGGTGCATTCTCCCGTGCAGACCGCATGGATACCGCCCGCATTTTCTCCAAAGAAGTCGAACACTCAGAAGAGAATGTGGAATATGTCAGAGAAGAATTGATGTTTTTATAAATATAAAAAACAACCAGAAACGAAGGAGTGAAAACTTATTGGAACAGATGCGTTTCTGGTTGTTTTATATGCAATTATTTCTCTAATAAATCGGTGTAGAAATCAGTGTAATCCTTACGATTTTCTTTCATATAATCAATCGCGGAAGATGGATGCTGGTTTAGGCGTCCTGTCAACAGGTATGGAATATCATATCCCCATACAAGCCCACTTTCTTTTAATGGAATCATGTGTTCCTCAATAAACTTAAGAATTGGGAAGATGTTGTATTTTGGATTCTTCAGGAAGCTGATAAGAAGCTCCATTGCACAGTTTCCGGCACCACGACCCATGGACAGCATAGTAGCATCAAGAAAGCTTACGCCACGAGCAGTTGCTTCGATGGTATTTGCAAATGCCAGCTGCTGGTTGTTGTGTGCGTGCATACCGATGTATTTGCCGTAGTTGTCCGCGATTTCCATATATTTATCCGCAATCGCGCGAATCTGCTCCGGATAGAGAGAGCCGTAGCTGTCCACAATATAAATACCGTCTGCGCTGCTCTTTGCGACCATTTCGAGCGCCTGATCAAGGTCAGCTTCTTTCGCGGTAGAGATAGCCATGATATTACATACAACTTCGTAGCCCTTTGCTTTGGCATCTTCTATCATCTCAATGGCAGTAGGCATCTGATGTACATAGGTAGCCACACGAATCATATCGATGACGCTATCCTTCTTTGGTAAAATGTCATTTTTGTAATCACATCTACCAACGTCAGCCATAACTGCAAGCTTCATATCGGAATTATTATCTCCGACGATGGCGCGGATATCTGCTTCGTCGCAGAATTTCCATTTGCCAAATTTGTTCACGTCAAACAGCTCCTTAGAAGCTTTGTAGCCGAACTCCATATAGTCAACGCCTGCCTTCACATTTGTGCGATAAAGGGCGTTTACGAATTCATCTGAAAAATTAAAATTGTTTACAAGTCCACCATCTCTTAGGGTGGCATCTAACACGCGAATATCCGCGCGTGCAGTCATTAAATCTCCACGTTGTGCCATAATTATTTCATCCTTTACTTTGACGCTTTAAAGCGTGTGAGTATATAATACCACATAAAATATAAAATGCAAGTAAAACTTTACTTTTTTGGGGGACACTAATATAATAGGACTGTATTTTCGTGATAAAACTATAAAAAGGAGACAAATAATGATTAATTTGATAAATGGATTGGACGTTTCTGTTGTTGCATTTATTGGAATTTTGTTTGCTTTTGCTTCTACATGTATAGCAATTTCAAAACTAAATAAATTCCTTCCAAGAGACATGGGAAGAGCGTATGCACATGATGGAGCGCTCTCGGCAGGAAAGCCAAGAGGCGCAGGAATTATATTTGTATTTACCTTTGTAGCTTCTGCACTTTTGTTTGCACAGCTTAATGTAGAGATTGCAATTTACCTGATTCTCATTGTAGTAGAAATGCTGACCGGATATTTTGATGATGCTGCGGAAAAGCCATGGGGCGAGTATTTAAAGGGCTTTTTGGACTTGGCTGTGGCAGTAGTAACAGCACTGGCATTTTTGCATTACAATAGCAGTACGATTGTGATTGCTTCTTTAGGAGTGTCCATTACCATTCCACCGATTTTATTTGGGCTGTTGACTATTGTTCTGGTATGGGCATCTATTAATGTAACCAACTGTACAGACGGTGTAGATGGATTGTCTGGTACACTGACCATTATTACACTCATGTCCTTCTTTGTGTTAGACGAGATTATGGGAGTAAATGATAGCTTCAACTTCTTGATTTTGTTATTCAGCGTATGTCTGCTTGGATATTTGTGGTACAATGCAACACCAAGTAAGCTTCTGATGGGAGATGCAGGCTCTCGTGCAATGGGTATTTTTATTGCTATCGTAGCCTTGAAATCCCAGAGTCCGCTGATGTACCTTCTCCTTGCAGTGGTACTCATTGTAGATGGTGGCTTAGGTCTCATCAAAGTGGCATTGCTTCGTTTCTTAAAGATACATATCTTGAAGAACACCACAACACCACTTCACGACCATGTGAGAAAGAAAAAAGAATGGTCTAATGCACAGGTTGTATTCCGTTTTGCAATCATTCAGGTGATTGTATCGCTGGCGGCAATCTATATGGTGCAGATGTAATCTGACGAAAAAACAATAACTATACGATAAAATCCCGAAGCAAATGGCTGGAAAGCCCTTGTTTTCGGGATTTTTTTGTGTATACATAAATAGTACATGGATTCAACCACAAAAAGTAGGGCCTTTTCTCTTGAAGCCGTATGGGAAATGAAACGTAGATTGAAGAATGGAAATACATATATCGTGGTGCAAAAGAAGACCAGCGTTTATACTTTCCTCCTCAAGAACGCAAACAGCTTCTCGATGTGGAATGGTTTTCCTTGATTTGCCTGAGCCTTTAAGCGGTTTTCCTCACTGAATCCGACCATGATGTTGTGATTTGCTTCCGCAAGGTAGTCGATAATACCATCAATATCGGATTTGATATTCTTCGGACACTGGATAAACAGGTGCTTGTTGGCACTGATATGCAATGTGTAGGAAATGCTGAAATGATACCATAGGAACTTCGAAAGAGTGGAGTATTTGTATATCCACAGGATTTCCTTAATTGGTACAAAGGCATTGCCATAAGGCGATGTCATAATAAAGTAATGCTCTGTAATGAACATGTCCTCTGTCGCCAGCTGTGGAAGTGTTGCAAGCTCTTCTTCGGCCTCTGCTAACAGCTCAAACGGATTGCCATAGACAATCAGGTTCTGACAAGGCGGAGACAGAACAGGGAAGAGTGCGTACAGCATGTATTTTAGCAGGGAAAGAAGTGCAAAAATACCTGTTCCAAAATAAACAATAAACAGTAAGGTGTTGCTGAACAGATTGTAGTCGGGTTCGCTGAAGTAGTAGTCAGAAACCTGACTGGTAATTCCGGAAACTGTCCAATCCAAATCCGTAGCAAGATTTGTAAGAAGCTCATTGTATAGCCTGTTGCCTTTTTCAATACAACAGGTGGTGGTTACCGAATCAATCGTAGGAAGTCCTTCCTCGCAGGTGTCAGGTGTCAAAAGAACGAGATAACACTTGCGGTTTCGTACCTCATAATACCAATATCCGTTGGTGGAACCGAACTGAGAGCTGGTATATCCGGTGAAGGTCAGGTTATTGAAGGTGACCGTTACATATTCTTTGTTTTTTTCATAAGCACTTTCTAGCGTATCTGCTGCGGTAAATGGTGCGGGATGCAATATTTCCTGAAGAGGAAAAACAAGCCACAGTATAGCCAGAAGGAGCAGATAGCATATGGGTGCTACGAATCTTCTTTTGTAATATGCACGAATATTTCTCGTGATATAATGCTCGTAATTATCAATCATACCCAAGTCCTCTCTTAGATTGTCGATTACAGAAAGCGATTTAAAGTATTTTCCTTTCTGTAAAGGCCAAAACTATGATACAAGTATAATCGTTTGAGGGAGAAATATCAACCTTGCTTTTCTATAGAAAAGTTGTTAAACTTATGCTGTGTTATTGGGCGAAAAGTGTAATGCCGCATCAAGCTGGGAGGATTGTATGGAAAGCTATACAAGTTTTGCAAGAGTCTATGATTTGTTCATGGACAATGTGCCATATGAAGAATGGAGCCAGTATTTGGCGGACATTTTTAAGGAGCATGGAATTGAAGATGGGCTCGTTCTGGACTTGGGATGCGGAACAGGTAAGTTAACTCGTCTGATGGAGCAAAAGGGCTATGACATGATTGGCGTAGACAACTCCTATGAGATGCTGGATATCGCACGAGAGCATGAGGACAAATCTATTTTGTATCTGATGCAGGATATGCGGGAGTTTGAGCTGTATGGAACGGTAAGAGCTGTGTATAGTGCTTGTGACAGTGTGAATTATATATTAGAGGAAGAGGAGCTGCGTCAGGTGTTTGCCCTGGTGAATAATTATCTGGACCCTGGCGGACTCTTTGTGTTTGATTTTAACAGCAGCTACAAGTATCGGGAGCTTCTGGCAGAAAATACCTTTGCGGAAACCCGTGAGGAAGGAAGCTTTATTTGGGAAAACTACTATGACGAAGAAGAGGGCATCAATGAGTATGACCTGACTCTGTATATTCGGGAAGAGGACGAGCGTTTTTCCCGCTTCCAAGAGGTGCATTACCAGAAATGCTACGAGCTTGCTACAATGAAGCGTCTTTTAGAAGAGGCCGGACTGGAATTTGTGGCTGCATATGACGCATATACCGGGAATCCGGTGGCGAAGGACAGCGAGAAAATAATGCTTGTGGCTCGTGAGGTTACGAAAAAATCGAATAACTAAAATAGAAAAGAATGAAATGAGAAAGAGGAAATAACATGTCAGATTATATTGTGCGTGCAACTGCCGCAGATGCAAGCATCCGCGCATTTGCAATTAATGCAAAGGAAATGGTTGAAACAGCAAGAGAGGACCATAATACCTCTGCGGTTATGACTGCTGCGCTGGGAAGATTGCTTGCTGCAGGAGCGATGATGGGAAGTATGATGAAGGGTGAGAAGGATGTGCTCACACTTCAGATTCAGTGCTCTGGTCCGGCGAAGGGACTTACGGTAACTGCGGATTCTAAAGGAAATGTCAAGGGCTTTGTATCCAACCCGGATGTAGACCTCCCTCCGAATGCACAGGGAAAATTAGACGTGGGCGGCGCATTAGACCTTGGTGTATTGAGCGTTATCAGGGATATGGGCTTAAAGGAACCATATGTGGGTCAGTGCCAGCTGCAGACAGGTGAGATTGCAGAGGATTTAACCTATTATTTTGCAACAAGCGAACAGATTCCATCCGCGGTAGGCCTTGGTGTTCTTGTGGATAGGGATGGCTCCGTAAAACAGGCAGGTGGATTTATTATTCAGCTCATGCCTTTTACCGGTGATGCAGTGATTGACCAGTTGGAAAAACGTATTACCCAGATGGATTCCGTTACCAATATGTTAGAAAGAGGACTTTCTCCGGAAGGGATTTTGGAAGAAATCTTAGGAGAGATGGGACTTGAAATCACAGATACCCTGGATACACGGTTCTACTGTGACTGCTCAAAGGAAAAGGTGTCCAGAGCGCTTGCAAGTATTAATAAAAAAGATTTGGACGACATCATAAATGATGGAGAAAGTATAGAAGTAAAATGCCATTTTTGTAATACGGCATACACCTTTGACATTGATGAATTAAAGGAGATTAGACAAGCATGAAATACGGATTTGTAAAAGTAGCAGCCGTAACTCCAAAAATTAAAGTGGCAGATACCAGATATAACGGAGAGCTCATACGCTCCTATATGGCAGAAACCGCCAAAAATGGTGCAAAAGTAGTAGTTTTTCCAGAGCTTTGTGTTACCGGCTACACTTGTGGGGATTTATTCCTTCAGGAGACACTGCTTCGTGAAGCAAGGGAAGAATTGATGCAGATTGCCAAGGCAAGTGAAGGCCTTGAGGCTATCTATTTCGTGGGACTTCCATATATGGTAAATGGGAAGCTGTACAATGTGGCTGCCGCTATTTGTAAGGGCGAGGTGTTAGGTCTTGTGCCAAAGACCTTTATCCCAAACTATAGCGAATTCTATGAGGCACGTTATTTTACCAGCGGAGCGAATTTGGTGACAGAGGAGCTTCTGCCAAATGGCCAGATTGTGCCGGTGACCTGCGATTTGATATTCTATTGCAAGAATATGCCTGCACTTAAAATTGCAGCAGAGATTTGTGAGGATTTGTGGACTCCACAGCCACCAAGTATTCGTCATGCACTAGCCGGTGCAACGGTAATCATTAATCAGTCTGCTTCAGACGAAACAACCGGCAAACACAAATACCGCAGAGATTTGGTGGGTGGTCAGTCTGCCCGCTTGGTTTGCGGATATATTTACGCAAGCGCGGGAGAGGGCGAATCTACACAGGATGTGGTGTTTAGCGCCCATAACATGATTGCAGAGAATGGTTCTATGCTTGCAGAAAGTCCAAAATTCCAAAACAGCATTATTTATTCAGAAATTGATGTGGAGAGATTGGAAGCAGAACGCAGAAGAAAGAATACCTTTGAGATTACAGATAATCACATTTGTATTCCATTTCAGGTAGAGCCATCACCACTTATGCTGACACGCTTTGTGGACCCGGCACCATTCGTGCCTGCAAATTCGAAGCATAGACATAAGCGTTGCGAGGATGTATTTAGCATTCAGGCAATAGGCCTTAAGACACGCTTAGAGCATACCAATGCACAGACCGCAGTTATTGGTATTTCCGGTGGTTTAGATTCTACGCTGGCACTTCTTGTTACGGTAAAGGCCTTTGACTGGTTAGAAAAGGACCGTAAAAATATCGTGGCAGTAACGATGCCGGGCTTTGGTACAACCGATAGAACCTATGACAATGCAGTAAAAATGATAAAGAAGCTGGGTGTAACCTTTAGAGAGGTTAGTATCAAGGAGGCCGTGCTACAGCATTTTTCAGATATTGGACATGACGCAAGCGTGCACAATATTACCTATGAAAATGCACAGGCTCGCGAGAGAACCCAGATACTTATGGATATTGCGAATCAGGAAAATGGTATGGTCATCGGCACAGGAGATATGTCTGAGTTAGCGCTTGGATGGGCGACCTATAACGGAGACCATATGTCCATGTATGGTGTCAATGCTTCCGTTCCAAAAACGCTGGTGCGTCATCTGGTGGATTTCTACGCAGAAAACTGTAGCGATGAGGAGCTTGCGGCAGTTCTTCACGATGTACTTGATACCCCGGTGTCTCCAGAGCTTCTTCCACCACAGGAAAATGGTGAGATTGCACAGAAGACAGAGGATTTGGTGGGACCATACGAGCTGCACGACTTTTTTATGTATAATGTTCTCCGATTCGGTTTTGCTCCGGAAAAAATATATATCCTTGCGAAAGTGGCATTCTCCGGCGAATACGAAGAAGAAGTGATTTTAAAATGGCTAAAAACCTTCTATCGAAGATTCTTTAGCCAGCAATTTAAACGCTCCTGTCTTCCGGATGGACCAAAGGTTGGTTCCGTAGCAGTGTCTCCAAGAGGTGATTTACGTATGCCTTCGGATGCATGTGCAAGAATCTGGTTAGACGAGCTTGAGAATCTATAAGAGCGGGGGGCAATGAAAAAAGTTGCCCTTTTTTGCTTTAATGTATTGAAATAGAAATCGATTGTGCTATAATGATAGAAAATTTTTTCGGAACGAGGAAGTTAGTATGAAGGGACTTATTATACCAAAGGACTATGAATCTGAATTAAATCTTCATGATACTCAGATTGCAATTAAAACAGTAAAAGACTTCTTTCAGGGTCTGTTAGCGCAGAGATTACATTTATCTCGTGTGTCTGCACCTTTATTTGTAGACCCTGCAACAGGACTTAATGATAATCTGAACGGATACGAAAGACCGGTATCCTTTGGAATCAAAGAACAGGAAGATAAACAGGCAGAGGTTGTACATTCTCTTGCAAAATGGAAACGCTATGCGCTTAAGAAATATGGCTTTTCTCTTGGCGAAGGCATCTACACAGATATGAATGCGATTCGTAGAGATGAGGACACTGATAATATCCATTCCATTTTCGTGGACCAGTGGGACTGGGAAAGGGTAATCCGCAAGGAAGACCGTAATCTCGAATATTTGAAGGAGACCGTTCGTACGGTTTACAAATGCTTACGCAAAACTGAGCAGTACATGGCAATTCAGTATGACTTTATTGATTTGATTCTTCCAAAGGAGATTTTCTTTATTACCACCCAGGAGCTGGAGGATATGTTCCCGGATAATACTCCAAAGGAGAGAGAGTACTACATTGCGAAAGCAAAGGGTGCAGTATGTATCATGCAGATTGGCGACAAATTAGCATCCGGTGAGCCACATGACGGACGTGCACCGGACTATGATGACTGGGCGCTCAATGCGGATATTATTGTATATTACCCGGTGCTCGATATCGCATTGGAGCTTTCTTCTATGGGTATTCGTGTAGATAGAAAGGCATTATTAGAGCAGCTGGAAAAAGCAGAGTGTATGGACAGAGCAGACCTTCCATTCCAGAAGTCTATAATCAAAGAGGAGCTTCCGTATACCATCGGTGGTGGTATCGGACAGTCTCGTATCTGTATGTTCTTCCTTCGTAAAGCGCATATTGGAGAGGTACAGAGCTCCATCTGGCCGGATGCGATTGTAGAGCAGTGTGAAATTAACGGAATAAAATTATTGTAAAAAGTGGGTTGTCGCAAAATGTGGATTTTGTTTATTTCGCATTTTCGACGCCCTTTTTATTTGTATAGAAATTGACAGTTCTTTTAGAAAATCAACTCAAGGGTGACTTTTGAAGCTTTTAGTGGCAGTTTAAAGCTTTTAATGGCAGTTTAAAGTAATGGCAGTTTAAAGCTATTAATAGCAGTTTAAAGCTTTTAAAAGTTGGTATAGTGTTATGCAATAGTTGTGTTTCGAGTTTTGAAAGAGTTGTGGGTATATAAAGATTTTTTATGGTGCTGTACCCAAAATATGAATGAATTTCTTGCTTTTTTACTGTGTATTCGCGGTCGTGGGTAATGGTAGAAAAATCCTCTTTTAATACCCCGCCTTTTGAAAAAAGCGGGGTATTAAAGATTCATTTTTTATATATACCCATAGACTGGAAAATACATATGATTGTTGTCATTTTCCGGGAATAAATTGGGTATAGACAGTAGATTTTTTCTATATACCCAACCCACGCCCCATAGAAGCAAAAGAAATAAGCTATTGTTAATAAGAAATTAGGTCTGTAGTTATATCCTTGCATAGACCTAAAATGTGTGAGAAATAAAAGCATACTACCGCTTTGATGCCACTTTTATTGTTCCGGATAGATATTCCTTCAATTTCTTCTATAATATATCAAGTTAGTAAGCTTGAAGACTAAAATGAAATAAGGTATAATTATTTTCAAATTGGGTGATTGTTTTTGGATAAAAGGGACAGAATACAATACAGTAGAAACGAGTCAGGAAGCAGAACGTGTAATATGAGGTAGGAATGATTGTATTAGGAATTGCAGCGGTCGTTGGTCTGCTGTTTGTAGCAGCATTGTATGTGGTATACGATATATGTTTTTCAAGAAATAAGAAGTACATGGCAGGAGAACAGGAGATTCCTAACGGCGAGCAATATGAAGCTCATCGGGAGCTGATGGGAAGGGCAATGGATTATGTATTACAGCATCAGCCGGAGGAGGTCTGTATCCATTCCCATGATGGTTTGAAGCTGTTCGGAAGGTATTATCATCGCGTGGATGGCGCACCGATGATTATTTTTATGCATGGATACCGAGGAAGCTGGCTTCGGGATGGAAATGGAATTTTTATATACAGCAAGAAGCCGGGCTACAACATTCTGATTGTGGACCAGCGTACACATGGAAGGAGCGAGGGTAAGACGATTACCTTTGGTATCAAGGAGCGTTATGACTGTGTTAGTTGGATTACGTGGGCGCTGCAGAGATTCGGCGGGGAACAACAAATTGTTCTATGCGGCTTATCCATGGGCGCGGCTACGGTACTTATGACCGCAGATATGGAGCTCCCTAAGCAGGTAAAGGGAATTGTGGCAGATTGTCCGTTTTCGTCACCAAAGGCAATTATTAGAGAAGTAATTCATAGGATGAACTATCCTGTGGATATTACCTATTGGCTGGCCAGGCTGGCTGCTAAGTGGATTGGAAAATTCGATTTGGAGGAAACCTCAGCAATTGAAGCTGTCAAAAAAAGTAAGCTTCCAATTCTGATTATTCATGGAGATGATGATAGGTTCGTTCCATGTTCGATGAGCAGGGAATGTCAGCTGGCAGGGGCAGATCATGTGGAGCTGGTGCTAATCGAAGGCGCCGGACATGGTCTAAGCAGTTGTGTGGATGCAAAAAAATATGAGGAGGTCCTGTGGGCATTCTTTAGAAAAACGATAGGAGAATAGTTATGGCAACAGCATATGAATGTG
>CAYMYV010000031.1:0-13458 GCA_964394775.1 uncultured Lachnobacterium sp.
GCCAAACATAATTTGTAAAAGCACCTTTTGACACCCGAATCCTATAAGGTAAAAAACACCCAAGACCATTTCTAGTCCTGGGTGTCCTCTGATTATTCTTGTTCACTTTCCATCATATCATATAGAAGCTGTAATCGATATATATCCCCATCACGTATTAGCAAATATGAGCTTTGCTCATCTAAGGTCCCTCGCGCCAAAGCATATACACCGTCTTCCGCCTGTCCATAGATTCTTGCCACAGTTTCCGGGTCCAGTCCCGCATCTTCTCCGCTGAACCTATAATAACCATGAATATATTCAATTAACCACACGTTTTCATTTAACTGATACACAGTATGTTCCTCCAAACGATAGGTTTCTCTCCTGCACGAACCGCTCCACGAAGCATCCGTAAGCGGCATCAACATCTCATCTGCCATGGCATTGATAATGCTTTGGATATTCTTTTCTTCTGGGAGCAAAAAGCAGCCACAAATCCAGGAAGTGACCCTTCAAAGGTTTCCTCTACAAACTGCTTGCTTTGTTTTCCTTGAAAATCCTGATAGGAAAGCAGCGATGTAACCGTGCCCCTATCATTTTGAAAAATCCCTTTATCACACAAGCGCTTCAAAATCGTATAGGTGGTAGACTTTTTCCAAATTAATTCCTTTTCACTAAGCTTTGCCAATTCACCTGACTGAATTGGTTCATTCTCCCATATTAAGCTTGCAAAACGCATTTCTACTTCACCGATTCGATATTCTGCCATAACACGCTCCCCTTTCTACTCTCTGTCATTTACAAATTCCGGTTTATTCTACACCCTGTAGACCTTCTTGTTCTTGTTCTACACCCTGTAGACCTTCTTGTTCTTGTTCTACACCCCGTAGACCTTCTTGTTCTTGTTCTACTCGCTGTAGACCTCCGTGTCAATATGCACTTACATATCATTATTCTCCTTTACGTATTTTCACAATTAATACATATACTATTAACACAAAAAACAATGTAGTATTCAAAACCACTTGACGAAGACAAAAATAACTGATAGGATAGTTTAGAACATCAATATGATAAGGAGATTAAAAACCTATGAATTTTTTAATTGTTGCTGATTCAAGCGCTAATTTGCGTACTTCGGAAGACAATTCCTTCATTTCAGTTCCACTTACCGTTCGCACAAATGAGAAGGAGTTCGTAGATGATGCTTCACTTGATATACAAGCTATGACTGAATACTTAGCCGGCTATAAGGGCAAATCCGGTTCTGCCTGCCCAAGCTCGGGCGACTGGTATGCCGCATTCGGTGATGCAGAGCGCATCTTTGCCGTTACTATCACCAGCAATTTGTCTGGTGCTTACAATTCTGCGCGCGTTGCCAAGGAACAGTATGAGGAGGAGCATCCAGACCGCAAGGTATGCTTAATTGACTCCCTTTCAGCCGGTCCGGAGCTAAAATTAATCGTTGAGAAGCTTCAGGAATTGGATGCACAGGGATTATCCTATGAAGAAATCTGTGATGCCATTACACAATATCAGAGGAAAACACATTTAGTATTCATGTTAAAATCCCTCACTAACTTAGCCAACAACGGACGTGTAAATCCTGCTGTTGCCAAAATTGCAGGAATCTTAAACATCCACGTAGTTGGTATTGCAAGCTCTGTTGGAACACTTGAGCAAAAAGAAAAAGCTCGTGGCGAGAAGAAAGCAATTGCTGCCATGAGAAAAATCATGGAAGAGCTTAAATATGTAGGTGGCAAGGTACGTATTGACCACTGCTTCAATTTAGAAGGCGCTATCGCATTAAAAGACTTAATTCTTTCTGCCTTCCCAAATGCAGATGTTGTCATTGGCGAGAACTATGGATTATGTAGCTTCTATGCTGAAAAAGGCGGAATCTTAACCGGCTTTGAAGGATAATTGGGTATATACAAAAATCAAGCTCTCACTACCCTCGTTTTTGTAAAAACAAGGGTAGTGAGAGTTATTTTTTCGCCATTACCCATTTTCCATTTTTCAACTCATTTTGTAAGCGTTTTTGTGGGTTTTGAAAGCAAATTACTGTTCCTATACCCATTCAAGCTCATTCATCCCAGGATAACACACTCTCCCTTTACACACATAATACGTGGTTTTCCCGTTTTTTAGCGGATACTCCTCTGTCGGCTCCTCCAGCACACGCACAATAGTATCCAAGGGTAGCTTGCACGCGAATCCTTCCAAGGCTCTCTTCCTATCTCTGTAACATTCTTTGCGACTCTTATCCTCTGCACCAAACAGCATCGCCGACATATCCTTCTCATCCCCTAGCACAATCGTCACCTTATTTGGCATATCCATAAAATCCTGCAACGCAAGCAAGGACATGGCATAACCGGCAGGATACCTCTCTGCCTCCCGGTGCATAAACTCCAGCTGTTTTTTTGCCCATTCTTCATAGCAGCTGTCTCCCGTAAGATAATACAATTGCACCAAATTATATGCCATCATGGAATTTCCGCTCGGCATTGCTCCATCATAGGTTTCCTTGGAACGCATGAAAAGTACCTCATTCTCCTTACCGCTCAAGAAAAATCCTCCACATCTCTCATCCCAAAATTCCTTCATGACCTTGCTGCAAAAGCCCTTCGCCTGCATCAAATAGCATTTATCAAAAGTCGCTTCATATAAAGCAAGCAGAGCAAAAATAACATTCGCATAATCATCCAGAAATCCTCTTCCACTTCGTTTTCCATTTCGATAGCTTACATACAAATTCACCTGTTCATAAAAGCCGGCTGCCTGGTCTTCCACAGCATGGAATGCTGCTCCATGTAAATTTCTTTCATACAGGTTGTTCGCAACAAACGCCTGCGCCTGCTTTGCAGCCTCTAGGTATTTTGCTTTTCCTGTCACACGATAGAGCCGGCACATCGCCGCAATCATAAGTCCATTCCAACCAGTTAAAAGCTTATCATCCAGGTGCAGATAACAACGCTTTTTACGATACTCATACAATTCCGGAAAATACTCATTATATTTCGCACTAATATGATTATTCTTAAGCAGATTCGGAATGCTTTTGCCATCAAAATTTCCTTCGCCTGTAATATCAAAATATTTGCAAAAATTCCTGCCGATATCTCTTCCAAGTACGTTCATAATCTCGATTGGCTCGAATACATAATACTTACCCTCTACGCCCTCACTATCCGCATCCTGCGCACTATAAAAGCCTCCTTCCCTTGCGGTCATCTCACGCAAAATGTAGTCAGCCGTTTTTTCTGCGACACCACGATAGAGCACATTTGCAGTAAGCTGATAAGCCTTGCTGTATGCCATAATCAGCCAGGCGTTGTCGTATAACATCTTTTCAAAATGCGGCACAAGAAAATATCTATCTGTAGAATAACGGCTAAAGCCTCCGCCTATATGGTCAAACATTCCCCCTCGATACATCTGAAGCAGCGTCTTTTCCACCATTTTCAGAACCGCTTCCCCTTCACACGCATTAGCGCTTGCGTTCCCCACATAATTTTCAGCCCCCTGGTTTCTCTCATAATAACGCATTAGAAAAAGCAGATTATGTGCCGCCGGAAATTTCGGTGCAGAGCCAAAGCCTCCACATTCTGCGTCAAAGGTCTTCCGGTAGATTTGCACTGCCAAGCTAATGATGCGAGGCTCTGCTTCTCCCCGTAGAAATTCACTGCTTAGCATCTTACAAATTCCATCTACCTCCTGTGACGCCTTTTCCCCAGACGTCTCGTTCTCCTTGTACTCCTTGTACTTCTCCTTAGACTCCTCCTTGTACTTCTCCTTCTCCTTAGACTTCTCCTTGTACTTCTCCTTCTCCTTAGACTCCTCCTTGTACTTCTCCTTCTCCTTAGACTCCTCCTTGTTCTCCTCGTTCTTCTTAGACGGCTCATCCGACACCCACTTCACAATCTCGTCCGCCGAAGCAATAAGAGCTTCTCTATCCATTTTCCATCTTTGAGCAACCGTTTCAAGAAGCTCTACGAAGCCAATCGTCCCATATCGGGCAGTCTTTGGGAAATATGTTCCCGCGAAAAACGGCTTCTGCTCCGGGGTCATAAAAACCGTCATCGGCCATCCCCCGCCTCCCGTTAGCGCCTGACACACGGACATATAGACACTGTCAACATCCGGTCGTTCCTCTTTATCTACCTTTATGGAGATAAAATATTGATTCAAAAGAGTTGCAACCTGCTCATCCTCAAAGCTCTCATGCGCCATCACATGACACCAATGACAGGTGCTATATCCTACGCTTAGGAATACCGGCTTGTCCTCCTGCTTCGCTCTTACAAACGCTTCCTCTCCCCATGGATACCAATCCACCGGATTATTCACATGCTGCAAAAGGTATGGACTTGTTTCGTTTATTAAATGGTTTGACATACTGCCACCTCCGTCTCTATGCCCTTTCTCTAAGAAAAAGCATAAACGTGTATTTTGTATTAGTATGCCCCAAAAAAGAACACGTTATCATTTTTTTGATTTTGAATATACTATATAAGATATACACAAAAAGGAGTACCTTAACATATGTGTGGAATTGCAGGTTTTGTAAACCTTAATCAACCCTTCCTAGCCGAGAAACCCTATTGGGAAAAGATATTAACTGATATGCATCAAAGTCTTGCACACCGTGGCAGCGATAATTTTGGAATATGGCTTCGCGAGCATGTGGGATTGTCACACGCACGCCTTAGCATTCGTGATATTTCCTGCGGTGCCCAGCCCATGGTACGTCGCTATGGTTCAAATGCCATCCCTCCACATTACACGACATCTCTCGAATCTCCTACAGAGTATTCCAATGAATGTGCTATCGTCTATAATGGCGAAATCTATAACACGGACGAACTTCTACCAGAGTTAAAAAAAGCCGGATACACCTTTGAAACCACCAGCGATACGGAGGTTATCCTCTACGCTTATATGTATTATGGCCCGGATTTTGTAAGCCGTCTGAATGGTATTTTTGCATTTGCAATATGGGACGGCTCTACCCAGTCGCTCCATTTGTACCGTGACCGCGCCGGCACCAAGCCGCTATTTTATTCACTTTCTAAAAACGCTTCACAGGACACCACCCTAATCTTTGGCTCTGAACCAAAGGCCCTATTTTGTCACCCTGCGATTACTCCCCGCATCAACGCAGATTCCCTTCGGGAGGTTCTTGGCATCGGACCTGCGCGCACCTCAGGAAATGGTGTTTTTTGTAACGTAAATGAAGTAATTCCGGGACACTATATCACATTCTCGCGTCGCGAATTGAGTCATTTGCATTATGATTCCTCTTACTCACGTCACACCACCTTCTCGGGCGACCTTCAGGTGACCGACCACACCTACTGGGATCTAACAAGCCGTCCTCATGAAGACTCTTATGCAAAAACTGTCGAAACGGTCTCATTTCTCGTGCGCGATGCGGTACAACGTCAGATGGTTTCCGACGTTCCTGTTTGTACATTTCTGTCCGGTGGCATTGACTCCTCCATCGTTACCGCAATTGCCGCTAATTATATGAAGGCACAAGGTGAAACCCTAAATACCTTTTCCTTTGACTTTACGGAAAATGATATATATTTTCAGTCCAATTCTTTTCAGCCTGAGCGAGATTTGCCATATGTCAACATCATGCTACAGCACTACCCAACCCATCATACCTATTTGGAATGCTCACAAAGCACTCTTTTTGATTGTCTGTTTGACGCAGTGGACGCAAAGGACCTTCCGGGCATGACAGACGTGGATGCATCGCTTTTGTACTTTTGTTCTCTGGTAGCAGAACAGAACAAGGTAACCCTCACCGGCGAATGTGCAGATGAAATCTTTGGCGGCTACCCTTGGTTTTACCGGCCGGAGCTTCTAAATCGCGATGGTTTTCCTTGGTCTGCGGACATAAACGCACGAACTGCTTTTCTAGATGAAGACCTGTGCAACACGCTACAGCTACAGGAATATTCCTACTCTCGCTATCAGGATACATTAGCAAGGGTTCCTCTTCTAGAGGGCGAATCTGCCGAGGAACGCAAACGCCGTCAGGTCGGCTACCTCAACATCAAATGGTTCATGCAAACGCTTTTAGACCGCATGGACCGCACCAGCATGTATTCCGGCCTGGAAGCCCGCGTGCCATTAGCAGACCACCGCATTATGGAATATGTATTTAATGTACCTTGGAAAATGAAATACCAGAATGGCGTAGAAAAAGCTCTTCTACGGGATGCCTGTGCAGACCTGCTGCCGGCAGAGCTTCTAAACCGCAAGAAAAGCCCATATCCAAAGACCTACCACCCTGGCTACGAAAAGCTGCTGGTAGAAGAACTGACCTCCATTATAAATAATCCAAGCTCACCAATTCTCCCTCTTATCAACAAGGAAAAAGCCATTTCCTTCATGGCATCCCACAAAGAGCTTGGTAAACCGTGGTTTGGTCAGCTTATGGCAGGGCCTCAGCTTATGGCATATTTTATACAAATCAATTACTGGATGGAAAAATATCATCTGACTCTTTAGAACGTTCTATGATTTTTTACAATTAAGAAATGAGCCTTATTATAAAGCGTGTACATACACAATTTATAATAAGGCTCATTTCGTAGTATATAGTAAATTCAAACTATATCATTAATAATTAATTCAATTTAAAGCGATTTACCTCTGAATCCAATCCGGTTGCAATATCAAGGTTCGAATTTGCTTCCGTACCAATATCATCTACTCTGTTTGTAATACTAACAGTTGCTTCAGAAACGCTGGTAATACCTCTTGCGCTTTCTTCAATCGCAATGTTCACTGCAGATACAGATTCCTTAATAGAATCTACGTTGTTCTTTAAGTTTACGCTGGATGTAGCGAATTCGTTCATCATCGTATTCATCTCGCCAACGTCAGACTGATAGCTCTGGCTGGTTTCTACTAATTTTTCATAACCTGCCATTGCAGTTTCATCCATAAACTTAAGCATCTTGGCAGATTCCTGTGCCAGCGCATTAACTGCATCAATAACCTCAGTACTTACTACCTGAATCTGAGCAGCTGCGGCTGCAGAGTTTGTCGCAAGCTTGCCGATTTCATCTGCTACTACAGCAAAACCACGTCCGGCTTCACCGGCTCTTGCAGCTTCAATTGAAGCATTGAGCGATAGAAGATTGGTCTGATCTGTAATGCTGATAATATTCGCTGTAAGCTCGCTAATTGTCTCAACCGCTTTGGATTTTTTAATCTTATCATTAACAGATTCTCCAAGCTCATCTGCAAGACGTCTTGCTTCTTCCTGCTCCGCAATCGCGTTGCGACGGATTGTTGCTGCCTTGTTCATAATATCATCCGAAGAAGTACTTCCATGCTCCGCACGTTCACTTACTACAGCTATTTCCTCTACCATATCTATAATAGAATCATTGATTTCGGTAAGGGCAGCACTTGTCTCCTCCATACCGGCACTCATCTGCTCCATAGTAGCCGATACGTCTGTAATACTCAGCTGTGTTGCGGAAAGGCTGGAAACAACCATCTTAGAAGAGCTGTTAAGCTGTGTTGAATTGCCTGCAATGTTAATCATAATGCCACGAATATATTCCAGCATAGAGTTTACGTTGTTTGCGATAAGCTCTAACTCATCACCTGATTTAATATCCAAATGCTGTGTTAAGTCGCCTTCGTTATTCACAAGGTCATAAATCTTAGCATTAACACTATTCAAGCTATTCATAATTCGCTGAATGGTAAAGAATACACAAACCATAGCAATCAGGAAACCAACTGCACTAAGAGATATTGTATTCACCAATGTATCATTCAATTGCGCAACAATCTTGTCTGCATCATAGTCAGACGCCAAAATTGCAACAACCTTGCCATTTGCATCGGTAATTGGTACATAAGCGGAAAGCAATGCCTCATCCTCATACTGAATAATCTCTTCCTCAACATATGTACCTCCATCAAAAACAGTTTGAAGTTCATCAAGGCCTATTTCAAATTCATCACCAACCGCACATGCATCCTCTGACTGGTCAGCATCAACTCCATAGTAAACGGTAGAACTATCCTTGTATAAGGTATATACATATTTGATAGAGCCGCTTACTTTCTGCGTCTCTATTAGGGAATTCTTGATGCTCTTATACTCATCCGAGTCTTCTGAACCCGGCTGAACAGCCTCTAGAAGAGCCGGGTCAAAGGAGCTTGCCGCCATCTTTGCAACGGTCAATGCCTCCGATTGAGCCAGGGTCATCATTTCTTCCTTTATCGTGCTATAAGAAAATACACTAAGCAATGTGCAAATCGCCAGAATAACTGCGCCTACCGGTGCAAGAAGCTTGATTCGAATACTGATCCTACGTACCTTCTGTTTCATAACAACCACCCTTCACTTTCGTATAAAATATAGTACTATTTTACCAAATTTCAATCGGATTAACAACACCTTTCTATAGGCTTTTTTAGAATTGCTGGCGTAAAAATAATAAAATTTTCTTTTCCAAACGGGATACCGCCACCTGATTCATATCAAGCTCTTTGGCACTCTCCGACTGCGTCTTTCCCTCTAAATAACGAAGCTCTATGAGACGCCTTTCCTTTTTCTCCAAGGTATCCAGCATCTGCAGCACCGTAATACGATTAATCAATTCATTTTCGCTGGCCCGATTATCCTCCAGCTGGTCTGCCAGAACCAATTGGCTTCCATCCGACTGGCTTCCGACCGGCTGATAGATAGACTCCACCTCGGTAGTTGCTTCCATTGCTACCAAGATTTCTTCCACCGTTAGCCCTGTTGCCTGTACCAGCTCATCAATGGTAGGATCGTGATTGCTGGTTTTCTTTAATTCTTCCTTGACCATCGCGATACGTCTTGCATTGTCCTTGACCTGACGGCTCACATGAATAATTCCATCATCCCGCAGGAATCTTCGGATTTCTCCAATAATCATAGGAACCGCATAGGTAGAAAACGAAAACTCCCTCGTCGTATCGAATTTATCAATCGCTTTCATCAATCCGATGACTCCAATTTGAAATAAATCCTCCTGCTCATAGCCGCGATTGTGAAAACGCTTTATTACCATATGCACGAGCCCCGTATTGGCTGTAACCAAAGCATCGCGCGCTGTCTTATCTCCCTCTTGTGCCTTCTGAATGGATAACTTCCAAGCTTCCTCCTTGGTAGTTACACTACTGCTCACAGTTCCTTTCTATGTATTTTACCATAACAACCCTAGTTCCCTCTCCTACCTTGGACTCCACCTCTATCTCATCCATAAAAGCTTCCATAAAGGCAAATCCCATTCCGGAGCGCTCCTGCTCAGGCTTTGTGGTGTAAAACGGCTGTCTGGCCTCCTCTACATTCGGAATTCCTATCCCATGGTCCTCCACCGCAATTGTAAGCTTCTGTCCCTCTCGTTTACAGGATAGCTCCACCTGCTTAGTCTCATCACTATATCCATGAATAATCGCATTGGTAACTGCTTCCGAAACAGCTGTCTTTACGTCCTGCAGCTCGTCCAAGGTTGGATTCATATCCGCCATAAAGGCCATAACCGTCATACGTGCAAAGCTTTCATTTATGGATTTTGCATCAAAAGAAAGATGCATTTGATTCGTTACTGATTCCATTTCCTTTCCTCCCATTTTACTGCTCCTCCTTGTTTTCTTTAACACGAATCACCTTATACAATCCTGCGGAACGAAAAATCGTGTCTACTCTTTTTCCAATATTGGATGCGGCTAATATCCCACCGTAAAAATGCATTGTTTTGCTTCGTCCAATGACTACACCGATTCCTGAGCTATCCATAAACTCCGTATTGGAAAAATCCATTATCATTTCCTTGATTCGGTAGGCTTCTACCAGCATGTCCATTTCCCGACACATATCCTTTGCAACATGATGGTCCACCTCTCTTGGCATTCTATACACCAGCTTGGCTCCATCTACCTTATACGGCACATTCAAATAATCCATAGTTCCTCCTTTTCTTCGTTCACCCCAAAAAAAGACGCAAGGAAAAATCCTTTGCGTCTTTCGTGTGTACAATATTCTATTATGGTTCGGCGTCTACATACTTCTTAGAAGTCTTTGCACGCTCGGTATTCGGGTAATTATCAATTACATACTGATAATATGGGCGGGCAGCTTCAAGGTCACCGCTCTTACGATACGCCTGCGCCAGATAATATGCACAGTAGCCTTCATCATAATCAATGTTATAATCCGCTACCACCTGCATTTTTTCAATTCCGGCCAGGTAATCCGAATTCTTATAGCTCTGATATCCGGTCGTATAAAGAGTCTTGTAATACTCCTCCTCTATCGCACTCCACAAGGTCGTGTGGGCAAGCTTGGCATCCTCTGTCAGCTGGGTGGTATCTACAAGATTCAAATTGGTTCCGGTGAGAATATAATCCTCATTTGTATATGCGACAAATGCACTCAGCAGCATATCGTATGCCACTAACTGTTCCGGGGTAACCACTACTTCCTCTTCCTTTAATGCCTCTTCAAGCTCTAGCTGAAGCTGTGCAATCTGTGCCTCCTTATCTGCAATAATCTGATTGGTTGCAGCAAGTGTTTCATTTGCTTCCACTTTTACCTGATTCAGTTCATCCTTCGCCTTCTTTTGAATCTCCGGCACTACAAGAAAGCCTATAATGGCTGCACCTAAAACAAGTCCAATCAGAATATATGCGATTACTACGCCCACAGAAAATTCCTGAAAACGTTTTGGCATAATAATGGTCTCATTGCCACTCTGATAAGAAATAAGGTCGTCATCCTTTTTCTTGGTTCCACCACTTTTCTCGCGAAGCCTCGCATTTACCTCCTTCAAATAACGAAGGGTAATGGTGTTATTCGCATCGATTTTGCCCGCGCTGCGAAGGCATTTTTTGGCCAGGTCCAGCTTATCCTCCTGCATATACAAAAGGGCAAGAAGCTGATGTCCTTTTACAAGCTTTGGATTCAGGGAAAGTACCTTCTTTAACTGAATAATCGCCAAATCACGGCTATCCTGTTTGCAATACAACAGTGCCTGATTGTATTTCTTAATGGTCTGATTGTTCGCGTTCAGCTGCGCACGATTCTGACGAATTTCATCTAAGTATTTTCCTGCGGCGTTGTCCTCTTCCTGATAGCTCTTGCTGATAACCCATTCTGTCAGGGCATCCACTGTTTCGCCCATCTCGTAATACACAAGACCAAGAAGATTTCTTGCATCGATATTATATTTATTAAATTTTAAACTTTTTTTCAAGCTAATAATTGCACCAGACAGGTTGCGAACCTGCGCCTTCTGCAATCCGTCATTATAATACATATTTGACAAACGGATTACCCTTTGGAAAACAGAAAGGTCAGCTCCACACAATGGACATGTGTCATTTTTCCCTGCCTCGTGATTACATTTATAACAAATCATGAAGGCTCCCTTTCTAGAACTGATTATTATTCTGTTTCATCTCATCCATCATTTGTTTGAGAATATCGGTTACGTCTGTCAAATCATGGTTATATATTGCTGCTTCAGCCTCTTCTACTTCAAGCGACGGTCTAAAGTTTTTTAATTCTTCTTCAAAATTAATCATCTTATTTCTACCTCATATGTTATTGGCGAGTTTCATAAAAAAGCCACTACTTTCTTTATTATAACGTAGTGGCTTAGATATTCAAGTAAAAAAATATTAAGTTGTACAAAAAAGCATCGCATTATTCGACAAGGTCATCCTTCATAGAAAACATCACAATATGACCATCTCTCTCGAAAAATGAAATTGCCTGAAAATCCTCCTTCATCTGAAGAACTGCATCGTTGATACCGATTGTAACACCAGTATACACGTTATGCAGCACCTTAACGGAGGCTCCGTGTGCAGCTTCTACAAGCTTTTTCATATTGGCCACCCCTTGTTTGTGGGTTGCAAGATCTGCTTGCTTAACAATCTTGGTACGAAGAAGTGAAGCCCTACGCGGGTCGTTACCGGAATCTATTCCCTGCTCCGCGGCAAGCTCTTCGATTTGCTTCAAGCCGATGTTGATTTTGTCTATCATCTCCTGTGCTTCCTCTACACAGTTTTCGTGATATGCAAGCTGCTTGATGACTTCCCAGTTTGCACCAACATAAACTTCTGTTTTCACTCCCAGGTCATTTCCAAAGTTGAAGGCTTCTACACCCTTTGCCGCATGGATAATGCCACCAACAACGCTGGCATGCTTTCCACGCAAATACACCTTATCATTCGAGTCGATTTTACAGTTAATTGCGGAATCCGTCTCCACTAAGCCTTCTGCACGAACCGTAGCATATTCTAGGAACTTCACGTGAAGATTTCCACGGGTCTTAATCATCCCTTTTCCGGCACCTAACATACCACCTCGGATAACTACGTCCTTGTTGGCATCAATCAAACCACCCTCTACGGTTCCATCTATCGTAACTGTTCCGGTTGCCTTTATCACCGCTCCTGTCGGAACGTTACCATGTATAATGACATCTCCCCGGAAATCAATATTTCCCGTTTCTAAACCTACATCTCCATTTACCTCATGCACGGCAGATATCATAATACGGTTATTCTGCATCTCAATCTTGCCGCTCATCGTCGCGGTGTAGGTCTTGTTATCCTCTGAACGTTCAAAGCCCTTACCGGTAATCGGTGGTAAAGGACGCCCCTTCTTGGCAGTGATAAACTTTCCTTTTACACTCATACCATTTTTGCCTTGAATCGGTTCTACATATTCTGCAATAATCTGCCCCTCTTCTACCAGCTCAATGGTGTGAATACTCCAGTAATCCACCGTTCCATCCGGTCTGTGGTTTGGCTTCTTGTTAAAGTTCACATCAAACTTGTAGTTGAAATACCCGTCTGCTCCATCTTCTACAGGTACTCCTTTGGCAATCAGGCATTCACGGTCAAAATATCTCTCCTCAACCATAGCGGCAATTTTATCCCTATCAAGGTTAATCTTAACTCCTGCCGCATCAACCACAGCCATTACATGGGAAAGCTCGTAGTTTTCCTCCAAAAACGGTTCTGGAAGAAGTAAGTAAGCTTCCATTTCATCATATGAAATTCTAACCTTCGGTTCCTTCTTAAGTGTTACTTCCATGCTTACCCCATTTTATAAATCACATTTCATCCCATGTCTAGGTCAGCCACAATTCCTTACTCTCAATACGTTCTTGTACTATTGCAGACTTTTGCGCCTCCGTAGACTTTTTTCCTGCCCACACCTTCATAAAAAAGCGTCATTCTGAAGCTTTTTGATGCGTCTGACGACGCAATTTCCTATAAGGATTAGGGTGTCAAAAGGTGCTGTTACAAATTATGTTTGGCAAATTACACAAATACCGTTCATTTTTTGACACGTATTTCAAACATAAGTTTTTCTAAGTGCTTTGAAAAAACGTTTTGAAAAAGGGACGTGACCGCCTTAAATTCGCCATCCATGGCTCAGTTAAGCCT
>CAYMYV010000032.1:0-13438 GCA_964394775.1 uncultured Lachnobacterium sp.
CACGGATTTCTACGATAACGTTCTTGTCATCGTTAGGGTCCTTTGGAAGAAGAAGGATTTTCAGTTCTGTCTCAAGCTCTTCAAGACGCTTCTTAGAATCGTTTAATTCTTCTTTTGCAAGCTCGCGCATCTCTTCATCAGATTCCATTTCAAGCATTTCAAGGGAATCTTCGATGTTCTGCTTCATCTGTTTATATTCTTTGTATGCATCTACGATTGGAAGAAGGTCGCTCTGCTCCTTCATTAATTTGCGAAAACGGTTAGAATCATTTGCTACATCCGGTTCGCTTAATGTATTCATAAGTTCTTCATAGTGATGAAGTAAATCTTCTAATTTATCAAACATAATTATCCTCCATGTTATATATAAACATATATTGTCGTTACAATTCACAAATGTCACTTGGAAGAATTCCCTGATAAAAGAATTCTTTTCGAACTAAGCTACAATCCGCCAATCACGACTCTATCATTTCCCGCCAAGTCCTTTACCACACGTACATCGGAAAATCCCGCATAAGTCAGCATTTCGGATACTGCATCTCCCTGGTCGTGACCAATTTCAAACAGAATCTTGCCGCCATCATTCAGATACTGTTTGCATTCCTTCACGATTTTGCGGTAAAAATGCAACCCATCCTCTTTTCCATCCAATGCCTGATAAGGCTCATATTGTGCCACCTCTGGCATCAATCCATTGATTACATCTGTTGGAATATATGGTGGATTGGATACAATCACATCATAGGTATCCGTTACCATTTCAAACAAGTCGCTTCTTTCAAAGGATGCATCTACGCCGTTTAGTTTTGCATTTTCCTTTGCAACAATAAGTGCCTGCTTGGAGATATCAAAGCCATCACCCTCTACATCGGTTACATTTTTCATAATACTAATAAGAATGCAGCCGGAACCGGTGCACATATCGAGCACCTTCATCCCAGGCTTGATAACCTTGAGTGCTTCTTCGACCAAGGTTTCTGTATCCTGGCGCGGAATCAGCACAGACGGATTTACCCGAAACGGTAAACCCATGAAGTCCTGCTCACCGGTGATGTACTGAAGTGGTACGTGTTCGGCACGTTTTTTTAATACATTCTCGTACTCTTTGCTTTGTTCTATTGTAAGATTTTCATCCATATGGACGTAATAATAGGTACGGCTAATTTTACACACCATTGTCAAAAGAAGCCACGCATCGTTTTTGGCATCTTCTATCCCGGCACACTGTAACATCTGCTCACCCATTTCAATTGCTTCACGAAATGTCATGATAAGTTTTCCTTCTGCCATTCTTTCCAGTCAAACACTGCTTCCACTGAAGCAATGGCAACTTCAATCATATCGTCGTCTGGCTCTTTTGTGGTAAGCTTCTGCATCCACAAGCCCGGTGCGCTAAGGATGTTCACAAAGCCATTGTCAGAGCGGCCTGCCAAACGAATAAATTCATAAGATACACCTGCAATCACAGGAATAAGTAACAAACGAATCACAAGCTTTAAAATGCCGGATTCTACTTCTATAAACATAAAGAAAATAATACTAATCAGCATTACAATCAATAAAAAACTAGTTCCGCAGCGTTTGTGCTGCTTAGAGCTTTTTCTAACATTTTCTACATTTAATTCCAAACCATGCTCGATGCAGTTGATACATTTATGTTCCGCACCGTGATACATATAGGTACGCCTGATATCTTCCATAAAAGAAATCACCCAAACATATAAAATAAAAATGGTCAGACGAATCACACCTTCAAGCAATGTAATTAACAGGTGGGATTCTATGAATTTCTGACAAAATGCAGAAATCAAATATGGAAGGACGAAAAAAATAGCTACTGCCAACACAATTGACACCACCACAGTGCCCCCCAGCATTGCACTCTCTTGCTTTTTTTCCTTCTCTTTATATGCTTTTTTCTCTTCCTCTGTCATGCCCTCTGTAGCCTTTTTCTCATCTTCATCCTCGAAAAAGCTCGCAGAATGCATAAGAGTTGTCATTCCAAGATAGAGAGAGTCAATAAAATTTAACACACCTCTCACTATTGGTAGGTTCTTCCATTTTTTATTTTTGATAGGTCCTACATAATCAAAGACCTGAACATCAATCTCTTTATCCGGCTTACGAACTGCAACTGCGTATTTCTCGCCATTGCGCATCATAACGCCTTCCATAACGGCCTGTCCGCCAACACCTGAATATTTCATCTCACATACCTCTTATACCTAAAAAAGGTTGAGATTTTATTAACCTCAACCTTCTCAGTAGCTTATTTCTATTTAACGCCGTATTTCTTATTGAACTGTTCAATACGTCCACGAGCCTGGCTAGCTTTCTGCTGTCCTGTATAGAATGGATGGCATTTTGAGCAAATTTCTACGTGGATTTCTGATTTTGTTGAACCTGTAACGAATGTGTTTCCACAGTTACATGTAACAGTTGCCTGATAATAATCTGGATGGATTCCTTTTCTCATGATTTTCACCTCTTTATGTTCTTATCGTTTATAAAGTTGATACATCTCTTTACACCCGTATACCCGATCCGCATATGATGCTTACTCCAAGAGACGACACGTTGCGTCCGTTTACATCCCGATAAACAGCTTATTAACTATAACATACATATTTCAATAATGCAATACCTTTTTTTACCTATTTAGAACATTCTTGTTTTTCTAACCTGTTCGATGAATTCCTTGTTATTTCTGGTATGTGCAAACATATTTAAGATAGTTTCCACGGATTCTTCAGCTTTCATACCATTAAAAGCTTTACGCATGATTTCAACTGCTGCCATTTCATCATCGTCTAAAAGTAAATCATCACGGCGAGTTCCGGATTTTACGATATCAACCGCTGGGAATATACGTTTCTCAGATAATTTACGGTCAAGCACGAGTTCCATGTTACCGGTACCCTTAAATTCTTCAAATACTACGTCATCCATCTTACTTCCTGTGTCAACAAGTGCAGTTGCCAAAATCGTAAGACTTCCGCCCTCTCTCATATTTCTGGCAGCGCCGAAGAAACGCTTTGGCATATGAAGAGCTGCCGGGTCAAGACCACCGGAAAGCGTACGTCCACTTGGTGCAACTGTTAAGTTGTACGCTCTTGCGAGACGTGTAATACTATCAAGAAGAATCATAACATCCTGTTTGTGTTCAACCAGACGTTTTGCACGCTCGATAACCATCTCAGATACACGTTTGTGGTGCTCCGGAAGCTCATCAAAGGTAGAGTGAATAACTTCTACATTGGTTCCGCTTACGGATTCCTTGATATCCGTTACTTCTTCCGGACGTTCATCAATCAGAAGAATAATCAGATGCATCTCCG
This sequence comes from uncultured Lachnobacterium sp., assembly GCA_964394775.1. Taxonomy (GTDB): domain Bacteria; phylum Bacillota; class Clostridia; order Lachnospirales; family Lachnospiraceae; genus Roseburia. The sequence continues at coordinate 3,342 of CAYMYV010000032.1, forward strand.
GATTGTTCTGAATCACAGATTTTGCAATCTCTTTTAATAATGTAGTCTTACCAGCCTTTGGCTGAGATACAATCATACCACGCTGTCCCTTACCAACAGGCGAAATCAAATCTACCACACGCATTGCAACACTTGCGCCCGGTCTTTCCATATGGATACGCTGATTTGGGAAAATTGGAGTCAAATCCTCAAAGTTTGGTCTTCTTGAAACCTCTTCCACCTTATAGCCATTCACACTTGAGATATATAAAAGTGCAGCAAATTTCTCACCTTGATTCTTTACGCGAATACCACCACGAATCATATCACCGGTCTTCAAACCAAACTTGCGAATCATAGCTGGAGCTACATAAATATCATTCTCACCCGGCAGGAAATTCTCACAACGAATAAATCCGAAGCCATCCGCCATAACCTCTAAGATGCCATCTGCTACCTGTCCGCTGTCAAGATTCTCATTTTCCTCACGAACCACAGAGACTTGATTGTTATCTCTTGTTGAATACGTATTGTTTGCAGTAGCGTAAACGTTACTTTTCCTCTCTTCTTTTGCAGGGGCTGCCGCTTTTGCCTTATCTCTTTCATCTTCTGCGAGCATTGCTTCCACAAGCTCTTCCTTTTTCATACCTGTAATACCCTTAATGCCTCTTGCCTTTGCAAGGTCCTTTAATACTACGGCAGAAAGACTTTCATATTTTTCTCTCATATTATCTCCTATTTCAATTCTGTCATTACTCTGGGATTAATGTCCGACACGACTCATGATCTTCGATGAAGCCATTATACACCTCTTTCTATAAAATAGGAAGACCCATTTTGGGATTTGTGATTGATTTGTTTTTTTTGTAGTGATATATTTAATTACGTTCTAATGTATGGAGCATTTTATACTAGGAGGTGCATCATGAATCAAATGGAAAAAGCACTACTTTGCCATGAAGAATGGAATGGTAAATTAGAAACAATAGCAAAATCAAAGGTAAACTCCAGAGAAGATCTGGCGATTGCCTATACTCCGGGCGTTGCAGAGCCTTGCAAGGTCATTGCGCAGGACAAAGCATACGCTTACACATATACATGGAAAGCCAACACTGTAGCAGTTGTATCTGACGGCAGCGCAGTTCTCGGTCTTGGAAATATCGGACCACATGCCGCAATGCCGGTTATGGAAGGAAAATGCGTACTTTTCAAGGAATTCGGCAATGTCAACGCCGTACCAATCTGCTTAGACACTCAGGATACCGAGGAAATCATTACTGCTGTCAAAAACATTGCACCAGGCTTTGGCGGAATCAATCTCGAAGACATCTCTGCACCTCGCTGCTTTGAAATTGAGGAACGCCTAAAAGAAATACTGGATATTCCTGTTTTCCATGACGACCAGCACGGCACCGCCATCGTAGTACTTGCAGGCATCATCAATGGACTTCGCATTACAGGAAAACAAAAAGAAAACTGTCGTGTAGTTGTTAATGGTGCCGGTTCCGCCGGAATCGCCATTACAAAGCTATTACTTCGATATGGTTTTACCAATGTCCTCATGTGTGACCGTGAAGGCATCATCAGCAAGGACTATCCAAACTTAAACTGGATGCAGAAGGAAATGACAGCAGTTACCAATCTTGCAGATGAGAATGGTACTCTTGCTGATGCGTTAAGGGGCGCAGATATTTTTGTTGGAGTTTCTGCTCCAAATATTGTTACTGCTGAAATGGTTGCTTCCATGAACAAGGATTCTATCCTTTTTGCCATGGCAAATCCAGTTCCGGAAATCATGCCAGATGTTGCAAAGGCTGCCGGTGCCAGAATTGTAGGCACTGGACGAAGCGACTTCCCAAATCAGGTTAACAATGTAATTGCTTTCCCGGGCATTTTCAAGGGTGCCTTAGAAGGTCGTGCAAAACAGATTACCGAAGAAATGAAACTGGCTGCCGCAGAAGCTCTTGCTGCATTAGTGGATGACGATAAATTAAATGAAGATTTTATTATGCCGGAAGCATTTGATCCTCGCGTTGCTGAGGTAGTTAGCCAGGCGGTAAAAGCACATATCTAATTCGTTAATGACATATCATAAGAAAGGTGGATACCATGTCACCAATGTATGGCGATAAACGCTACTACTCACTAAATGAATACTGCAGGCAGACCTTCGGCGATAAAGCTTATCGTCTCTCCTTGAATGGTGGAATGACTTGTCCCAACCGCGATGGCTCACTCGGCTATGGCGGTTGCGCTTTTTGTAGTGAAGGTGGTTCCGGAGACTTTGCGGCAGATTATAGTGTTTCCATTGCCTCACAAATTGAAGAAGCCAAAGGACGCATTCGGCAGAAAACCGATTGTCATAGGTTTATTGCATATTTTCAGGCATATACCAATACCTATGCTCCCGTCGAACATCTTCGCCGTATATTTACGGAAGCGCTGGAAGAAAATGATGTTGTGGCACTTTCCATCGGCACACGTAGTGACTGCCTTTCTGATGAGGTGCTGGATTTGATAGAAGAGCTCTCACACATCAAGCCGGTCTGGGTAGAGCTTGGTCTTCAAACTATCCACAACCAAACATTAGCCGCCATGAACACACATACCACTGTGGAGCAATTTGATGATGCGGTTATGAAGCTCCACTCTCGTGACATTCCCGTAATTGCTCACGTGATTCTGGGCCTGCCAAACGAAACGAAAGACATGATGTTAGAAACGGTTACCCACGTAGCGGCGCTTCCTATTTTCGGCATTAAATTACAGCTATTACATGTATTGAAGGGCACAATGCTTGCTGACCTCTATACATCCAATCGGTTTCCGCTCTTTGAGCTGGAAGAATACTGTGATTTTATTATTGACTGCTTAGAGCTTCTTCCTCCCAAAATGGTTATACACCGCCTCACGGGCGATGGCCCTAGAAAGCTTTTGATTGCGCCACTATGGAGCACTGATAAGAAGCGGGTGTTAAACACAATCCATAAGCGACTACAGCAGCGCGATACATGGCAGGGGAAGTTCTATCGCACAAGTATAGAATCATCTCAAATGATATAGAATACTTTTTGTTTTTCAAATATTCAATTGAAAAAATCATCAAAACATTTTATGATATTTTAGTAGACTAATTTTAGAAAGAGGAGCATATATGGCAGAACCATTCACAATATACAAGCTTACGATTTTATACATGTTGGACAAGGCTGGGTTTCCACTTTCGAACACCCAGTTATCCAACTTTTTCTTAGAGCATGATTATACCGATTATTTCCGAGTACAGGAGGTAATCGGAAATTTGGTAGATTCTGATTTAATTCTATCTGAGTCCACGCATTCGAACACCCAGTATACGCTCACCGCAGCGGGAAAAGAGACCTTGGAATTCTTCAAGGACAAGATTACCGACGCCATCACGCAGGATGTCATCAAATTCTTTGAAGAAAACAAAATGGAGCTTCGTCAGGAGACATCGGTTATCGCGGATTACTACAAAACCACAAGGCAAAACTATGCTGTCCGCTGTCAGGTTCGTTCTGACAACAACGCCCTAATTGATTTAACCATCTCTGTAAAATCCAAGGAACAGGCGGAGGCCATCTGCAATAACTGGAAGAAGCAGCACGAAGAGGTGTATATGTACTTATTAGATCAGTTACTCAAATAGAACAAAATAAAAATGTCCTTTCAATTGCTTGAGGCGCCGAACTTGCGCCAAGTTTTTGAAAGGACGTTTTTATTACTTTTTTATACTGTAACCGAATTTTCCTAGCTTCTCTCCCATAGCAAAATATTCCCCGTGTGAGTACATCACTAAGCCCAATTCATTAATCAGGAACTTCCCTGTTTCATTCATATGTGTATCATCTATGGTTACACTTACAACCTCTGCAATAAACATATGATGCGAACCGAGCTCCTTCTTCTCTACAACCCTACATGCAATATTTACCGGGCTCTCTTTAATTGCAGGTGCACTGCAATTTTCTACCTGGAATGGAGAAAGCTGCAGCTCCTTAAATTTATCGACATCTCTCCCGCTTACCACTCCACAATAATCACAAGCCCTTACCAATTCTTCTGTGGTGAGATTAATGACAAACTCTCCTGTTTCTTCAAGCATGTGGTAAGAATAGCGTTCTGGTCTCACAGAGATGGATACCATCGGTGGATTCGTACATATTGTACCAGCCCAAGCTACCGTAATAATATTCTTATTTCCATTTTTGTCCGCAACTGACACCATCACCGCAGGTACCGGGTTAAGCATATTGCCAGCCTTCCATGTTTGTTTTCCCATTTGTTATATCTCCATTTAATTTCTTTGTTGTTTGTCTATATTCTCCGTTGTATCAGTGAATAGAGATTTTATCCATTTCTGCTTTTAACTTCGCCGCATGCTCCTCCTCCATTTCTGTTAATGGAAGACGCAAGTGTTTTGTGGAAAAGCCCATATATTCCAATGCCTTTTTCACCGGGATTGGATTCACCTCGCAAAACAGAGCTTTTATCAAATCTACATACTTCATCTGTAGCTTTAATGCTTCCTCTCTATTTCCTTCCAAATACTCCATAACCATGTCATGTGTATCGCGTGGCGCAATGTTTGACAACACCGAGATTACACCCATTCCTCCCAAGGATAAAATTGGGATAATCTGGTCGTCATTTCCAGAATATACATCCAAATACCCCTTAGATTTTTGTACTAATTCCGCCACCTGCGAGATATTACCACTCGCTTCCTTGACGGCCACGATGTTTGAGAATTCCTTTCCAAGACATGCTGCCGTTTCCGGAAGTAGATTTACTCCGGTTCTCGACTGAACGTTATACATGATAATTGGCAGGCTGATTGCTTCAGCAATCGTCTTGTAATGCTCATATAATCCTTTTTGTGTTGCTTTGTTATAATATGGTGTCACCACCAACAAACCGTCCACACCAAGTGCCTGCACCTTTTTCGAAAATTCCACTGCCATCTGTGTACAGTTTCCACCGCTTCCGGCAATCACAGGTACTCTACCCTCTACCTGTTTTGTCACAAACTCTATTACGGATAATCGTTCTTCCTCTGTCATGGTGGCAGGCTCTCCAGTTGTTCCGCACACTATAATCGCGTCTGTATCTCCGGCAAGCTGATACTCTATCAGGCTTGCCAACTCGTCGTAATTTACACTTTTATCCTGACGAAATGGAGTAACCAAAGCAACTCCTGCACCCTTAAACAGCGGCATAACGACACCTCATATATTCTATTTTTAGATTTTTTATATTATTATGTTTGGATTTTCTGCTATGATTTCTTCAATCAATTCCCTTTCGTCCATGTGGTACTTAACACCCTTAATCTCTTGATAATTCTCATGCCCTTTTCCAGCTAAAACAATTATCTCACCTTCGATTGCATGCTCCATACAATAGCGAATCGCTTCCTTTCGATTCAAAATTGTCACATATTTTCCATCTGCTTTTTTCACCCCAACCAGGATATCCGAAACAATATCCTCCGGTTCTTCGTATCTGGGATTATCTGACGTAATCACTGTCACATCCGCTAGTCTTGAGGAAACCTCCCCCATCTCATATCTTCTGGATTTTGCGCGGTTTCCGCCGCAACCAAACAAACAGGTTAGACGTACCGGATGATATTCCCGTAATGTTGTAAGTAAGCTCTCTAGCGCCATCGCGTTATGTGCATAATCAATCATCATGGTATAGCTTTTTATTTTTGGAATAATCTCCACTCGACCCTTGACGCATACTGACATCAATGCCTTTTTAATAAGAGTCTCTTCCACCCCAAAGTGGCGGCAAATTGCGATAGCTGTCAGCGAATTATATACACTAAATTTCCCTGGTACATTTACCCAAACCTCCATGTCTGCCATTCCTGTCACATGATATTTCACACCCGGCATTCCGTCAACATAAAGCAGTTCAACCTCCTGTGCCCGAATATCATTCTCATTTCCAAAGCCGATGGTTTCCACCAGACAGGTATGGTTTTCGAGTATTCTGTCCAGATATTCGCTATCCCCATTAAAAATTCCAAGCCTACACTGTTTGAACAACAGGCTCTTACAATGAAGATATTCTTCAAAATCCTGATGCTCATTCTTTCCGATATGGTCAGGAGACAGGTTCGTAAATACCCCAATATCAAACTCTACACCTGCCACACGACATAGCTTCAGCGCCTGAGAGGACACCTCCATGACAACCGCATCCATTCCTGCATCTACCATTTGCCGAAAACGTTCCTGAACCAAATAAGATTCCGGAGTCGTATTAACAGATGGCTCAAACACATCACCGATAATGGTCTCAATTGTTCCAATAAGTCCTGTCCTGATTCCCGCAGCTTCTAGAATCGACCTCACAAGATAAGTGGTTGTTGTTTTTCCTTTGGTCCCTGTAATCCCAATGGTTTTTAGCTTTCTGGAAGGATAATCAAAATAGGCAGCGGCAAGATAAGCTAGCGCGGATCTTGTATTCTCCACTTTGATATAAGTAACTCCTGGTACAAGCACTACGTCCTTTTCTGTCACAATTGCAACCGCACCATTTGCAAGCGCATCCGGTATATAATCGCAGTCGTCATTTGCAACACTGGGTATACATACAAACATAGAGCCTTTTTCTACATTTCTCGAGTCGTACCTTAAGGCAGTAATCTCTGTATCGAGACTTCCTGCAAGCAAAGTGTAATCCAGCTGTTCAACTAACTTATTTACCTGCATATCTATCCTCTACTTAATTATATTCACCACAGAACACTTCGGTAGCTGGTCCCGTCATAAATACATGATTTGTTTCTTCATCCCATCGAATCACCAAATCACCACCAACGAGGTGAACCAGCACCTCCCGGTCCGTAAGCCCCTTTAGAATGCATGCAACTACAGTCGCACAGGTTCCGGTACCACAGGCCCAGGTTTCTGCAGAACCACGCTCCCATACACGCATATCTGCCTCTGTACGGGAAATCACATGTACGAACTCAGTATTCGTTCTCTTAGGAAAACGCTCATGATTCTCAAAAAGCGGGCCATATTTTTCCAACTGAAAGCCCTTTACATCATCTACAAAAACAACTGCATGTGGATTTCCCATAGACACACAAGTCATTTTCCACTCTTTTCCACCTACAGAAATTGGTTCGTCAATCACCTTCATCCCTTCTGCCACAACAGGAATCTCTGCCGGTGTAAAAATAGGTTCACCCATATCTACACATACGGTAGATACCTTTCTTTGTTCCACATTCAAGCTCAAATACTTAATTCCTGCACCTGACTCTACTGCTATTTCTGTCTTATCCGTCAAGCCATGGTCATATACGTATTTACCAACACAGCGAATTCCATTCCCACACATCTCTGCTTCCGAGCCATCTGCATTATAGATTCTCATTGCAAAATCAGCCACCTTTGATGGCCCAATGGTAATCAGCCCGTCAGAACCAATTCCAAAATGATGGTCACTCACTTTAATTGCCAGTTCTGATGGATTGTCTAATTTCTCCTCAAAAAGATTTACATAAATGTATCCGTTTCCACATCCGTGAAGCTTTGTAAATTTCATTAGTTTAACCTCTCTGTCAAAGTATTCATAATTGCCGGAAGCGTCACCACCTTAAGCTCATTCATGAGCTCCCATGCCCTTTTCATGGAAATCTGACCACTTACCCCCATGGTTCTACTATAGGATATATCCTTTAACTGGGTTCCAACATCTTCGATATATTCCGGCGCCTGCATATGAAAAAACTCTAACACATATGCCGTTTCCGCATTTACTTCCCCCGCACGCTTTGGAATATATTTGCAGGAGGGCTTTCCGGCAGATTCCCTCTCTTCTATCTTATTCTTTAAATTCGCATATGTGATTGCTGCACATATAGAATCTGTATCCGGATTCTTATGTCCTACGACCCACACATTCTTTTCTCGCATAATGCTTTTTCTCCCTTCTAAAAATAATAGAAGTACATGGAAAAGGACTGTCGAATCTCCTCGGCAGTCCTCCTAAAATTCTATTAACCTAATAACAACTGGAAAACGCCTAATTCATAAAGCGCCAATGCGACAATTCCTAGCAAATTAATCACTGTAAAAACAATGAGTGTAACTGTACACTTGCGAACGGAAGTTATACCCTGCTGTACTTCGTCGATTTTATCCATCTTGTCTTCCATACTCTTGAACAAATCTGAAATATTACGATAACATTTCACATTCTCTGTATGAACCTTGTCAGACAATTCCACTTTCACACCTTCAAGCTGTGGAGTAATGGTTGCAAGCAACTCTTTCAGTTCCTGCAATTCTTGAATCTGTTTCTCGCTTAACTGATAATTATCCTCTAAGCCTCTTCCAATAGATGAAACAGATGAATTTACGGAGCTGCTAATAGATACGCCGATTTCATCCATCTTAGCAGATACTCTGTCAATCAGGCTATCAATCTGCTTGGTCATCTCTTCGGTAATATCATCTGCCTTCCTCTGGCGTTCTGTGAGAATACCTTCAAGCGCTCTTGCCTTGCCTTCTCTCTCATCAACTATATTCTGAAGCTCAGCCACTTTTGATTCCTTTGAAAGCAATAACTCCTGAAGCTGCTGTGCTTTCTCACGAAATTCATCAATCTGGTTTAATAAATAATCTTCTCTACCCAATTCTCTGTTAGTCCTTTCACGCTTAATGGTTCTGTCAATCACCCATTCACCGGCTGTAGCTGTATCAGTAAATTCATCATCTACAGCTTCATTCATCGAACTCAATACCGTCTCATCCGATGCAGTTGTATTGGATGTCTTCCTGCTTGCTGCACTCGAAGCACTCTTATATGTGGTTCGTGGAACTGTTCTTGTAACAGTGCGCCCAGCTTTTTTCGGTTCATTACCACTTAACAATCGCCTGGCAATTATTTCCAGCAAGCCCGCCATCGCGTCTCCTCCTCTTGTTACTCCATTATTTATAATTGTACCATTTACATTTCTCTTTTGCAACTATAACTAATAAGAAAAACACCTTTTCTTCCACAAAAAAACAAACTACCTACAACATCTAGTGTAGGTAGTTCTTTTCACCCCTCTTATTGGAGTGGATATTTTTCAGTTAATTCTTTTACGATTGCACGCGCCTTATCCGCTGCTGCTTCGCCTTCCTTAATCATCATCGCGATAGCTTCTGCTATTTTATCCATATCGTCCGGTTTCAAGCCACGAGAAGTTACGGCTGGTGTTCCAAGACGTACACCACTTGTTACGAATGGAGATTTTGGATCGTTTGGAATGGTATTCTTGTTACATGTGATATTTACAGAGTCTAATAATTTTTCTACTGCTTTTCCGGTCAGCTCATAGTTTGTTAAGTCAACTAACATCAGATGATTGTCTGTACCAGCGGATACAATCTTGATACCTCTATCCATAAGGCCCTTGCAAAGAGCCTGTGCATTATCAATAATTCCCTGCTGATATTCCTTAAACGATGGGTCAAGTGCTTCCTTGAAGCATACTGCCTTAGCTGCAATTACATGCATAAGTGGTCCACCCTGGATTCCCGGAAAAACAGCCTTATTAAAGTTGTATTTATCTGCTACTTCCTGGCTTGAAAGAATCATACCACCACGTGGTCCACGAAGTGTTTTATGTGTAGTTGTAGTTACAACATCTGCATATGGAATTGGGCTTGGATGAAGACCTGCAGCTACAAGGCCTGCAATGTGAGCCATATCTACCATGAGGATTGCGCCAACTGCATCTGCGATTTCACGGAATTTCTTGAAATCAATCGTTCTTGCATATGCGGATGCACCTGCGATAATCATCTTAGGCTTACACTCCTGTGCGATTGCCATTACATTGTCATAATCAATAAAGCCATCGTCATTTACTCCATAAGGAACAATATTAAAATATGTACCGGAAAAGTTAGCCGGGCTTCCGTGTGTTAAATGTCCGCCATGGTCTAAGTTCATACCCATTACAGTATCGCCCGGCTGTAACATAGCAAACTGCACTGCCATATTAGCCTGTGCACCAGAATGTGGCTGTACGTTTACATATTCACAACCAAATAATTCTTTTGCACGTTCTCTTGCAAGTT